>JACOVM010000006.1 GCA_016177345.1 Candidatus Woesearchaeota archaeon
AATGGAACTCCAATATGAAAGCCCTTGTTTCCAGAAAATTTGATGCTGATCGACTGGACATCATGCTCTCGAAGCGCGGTAATAAGAAGCCAAGCCGTCAATTTTGATAATGACCAGTTCGGGCTGTCAATGTCAAGGACCAAGTCCCACCCTTTTCGAAGCGTATCAATATCCTGGCGGCTCATTCCAGTATTAAGCTGCAGCGGATTTTTCCAGAGCTCTTCAGAAACATGGAACGAGGTAGCTCCTTGTTTTGCCAGCTGCCACACGTCATTTCCATAATGGAGAACATCGGGGCGCTTGCCAAACCCATTTTCACCATATTTCATGGCAACTTCTTTATCCTTACAGCTAGCAACAAGAGCATCCTGGATATTCTTTCGCTGATAATATTGAAGAACTTTATTGACTTCAAGCATAACGAAGTCTCCCCCCATGAAGTAACTGCACCGAAATGAGGGTTACAAAGAAATTTATAAATGTTGTTAGCATAAACCTTAAATAGCAGCGGTGTATAATAAAACCTATGATCAAAAATCAATTAAAAACCTTTGTCCTCATTGCGGTCCTGACAGCGCTCTTGCTCTTTGTCGGGCAGCTCATTGGGGGGTACACCGGACTAATTATTGGCGGAGCTTTTGCTCTCCTCATGAATTTTATAACTTATTTTTTTTCTGACAAGATCGTCCTTGCCTTGTACCATGCTAAAGAAGTGCCTAAAGACCATGAGGTGTACAAGCTGGTTCATGAAATAGTGCAGCTTTCAAACCTTCCCATGCCGAGAGTGTATACCGTTCCTTCCACCTCTCCAAACGCTTTTGCCACTGGAAGAAACCCAAAGCATGCAGCAATCGCCTGCACTGAAGGAATCTTAAAGCTGCTTAGTAAGGACGAACTTCGAGGGGTTCTTGCCCATGAAGTGAGCCATATCAAGAACAGAGATATCTTAATTACCACCATTGCTGCAACTATCGCAGGAGTCATCTCTTATATTGCCAACATGGCTGGCTGGGCTGCAATGTTCGGTGGGTTTGGGGGGAATAGAGATAATAATGGGGGAAATAACCTGGTTCGCCTCCTAGTACTGGCAATCATCACTCCAATCATTGCCATGCTCCTCCAACTTGCTATATCAAGATCAAGGGAGTACCTTGCTGACGAGACTGGCGCAAAAACAATCCATAATCCTATTGCTTTGGCTCATGCATTGGAGAAGATCCACCACAATGTTGCCCGAAACCCTATGCGGTTTGGCAATGAGTCAACAGCCTCCTTGTTTATCGCAAACCCTTTTTCTGCTAAAGGCATGATTCACCTTCTCTCTACTCACCCACCTATGGAAGAGAGAGTGAAGCGGCTTAAGAAAATGGCATGAGCATGGGTATGAACCAATTTCTTAATATTTCTCAATATATCTCCCCTATTCATGATAGAAATATTTAAAAAGAAGAACAATGCGCGATACAGTGTATGGCCACTCTTCTTTTCTCAAAAACAGTTGTTTTTGTTATCCTCTTTACTATCCTCCTGAGTTCTGGAATAATTGCTGAAGAACAGCTTTCTATTTTTGCTTCTCCTGAAAAGGGAAAAGCGCCGTTGGACGTGAACTTTGCCATCCAGGCAAGTGTGGCTGTTGAGGGCTATGCTTGGGACTTTACGAGTGATGGCACGATCGACAGCACAGAGCCCTCACCAACGTATACTTATGTGCAAGAAGGAGAATATGACGTAACGTTTAAAACAACAGCGAATGGAGAAGAGGTTGAGCTCACAACCACTATTCTCGTGCGAGCAGAGGATGCGCTAAAGGTGTCAATAGCAGCAAACCCATCTGAAGGAGTTGCTCCATTAACTGTCCAATTCACCGCAGCAGCGATCGGGCAAGAGCCTCTCACCTATGCCTGGGACTTTAACAATGATGGAAGTGCTGATAGCTTTAGCCTAACACCAACCACGACCTTTTCAAAAGCAGGAGAGTATACTGTACAATTAGCAGTGAGCGATAAAAATGGAGAGAGTGTCAAAAAAAATGTCCAAGTCCTTGTTTCCCCGTATGACTCGCGCCTTACTCTTAAATCCTATTTTCCAACCAATCTTACAGTAGGAGAAAATACAGTCACGTTCATCCTAAAAAATGCAGGAACTGAAGAAGCAACCAGCATTAGTGCAAAAATTATCGGGAATAACATTCAGCAAACGAGCTCCACAACGATAGCAACCCTGGAACAGAATGCTGAGGATTCATTAACGATTGGAATAAACGTTCTTCAAGAAGGGCCACTAAATGCCACCCTTAAAGTAGCAGATAAAAGCTTTCCATTGCAGTTCACTGCTAAACAATTGGTGACGTACTCCAAAGAAGAGCTTCAGGCTGAGCTTCAGCAATTGAAAGAGCGATTTAATGAACAAGAAGCAGCATATTATGAGAAGAAGGCACAAGGCTATCTGGTCAGCGAATTTTCTGATGCGATGAAAAATATCAAAGAAAAGCTTCAAGAGGCGCAGCTTCAAATTCTTACTGAAAAAGGGGATGAAGCAAAAGTAACCATGAACCTTGCAGCTATCGCAGTTACTGACTTTCAAGAGGACCTTTCCCTGGCAAAAAAGGAAAAAGTGACGCCACTGCTCTGGCTAAAAGAGAATGCCTTGGCAATCACCGCCATTATCGCAGCATTCGGAACCCTCAGCGGCATCCTTATTAAGCTGAAGCATCACGCCGTAAAAGTAACTGGAACAATGGCGGGAAAGGCAAAGGAGCTCGTCAAGGGCGAAGGAAAAGAGAAGGAAAAGGGAGAGAAGAAAAAAGGAAAAAAAGAAGAGAAGAAAGAAGAA
>JACOVM010000007.1 GCA_016177345.1 Candidatus Woesearchaeota archaeon
ATATAATGAATATCTCGATCTAATCTGCCAAAAAATGAGCCAACTTTCATTACCGCACCAAAGAGAGAAACACCAGCAAGAAAATAAGGGAGTAATTCAAGCCAGAGAGGTGTTTGTATTACACCAACAAACTTTAAGATAATCCAAAGAAGGAGTAATGCTAGACAGGTGTAAATAATGACATCATATACTAATATTTTTTGCTTGAATGTCAGTTGGTTCATGATCATCTTCAATTGATTCTCCTTTATATATTTTTACTAATCAAATTTGTAATTTTTCCGCATAAGTAACACGCTTATCCATATTTGATCCTCTTTTTTCCAAAAAAAGGAAAGAATTTCAGAATATCTCCGGTTAGATTGTAATTTATAGAGAGCTTTGAAAAACCATTTTTTCGATAGCGTATCTTGGTTTTTCAAAGCGGTTCTATTGAGAGTTTTGACAATTTTGATAGGATATTCAAAACTCCCTATACATTCAATTTCTTCTTAACTCAACTTCTTCTTCACTTTTTCAAATAGTTCTCGCACTTTTTTTGTTGACGATCCCATGCCAACCAGCGCAATACTGGGGTGCGGTGATCGTAAACTGCCAACGTTGTAGGGAATAACCTTTCCTTCAGCTCTTCGCCCGTCATACAGCATTGTTTCTAACATTTGTTGTACTTTACGAAATGTTATTCTCCTTGTCTGGATGTATTCTGCCCGGGCAGCGTTTATTGTTCCGTGCCGCTTTTCCATCAGCTTCACCAGTTCCCAAGGATACATTGCACCAGTCACGCGTGGATTGCATTCTAAAGCAAATACTCCTTTGGTTGTCTCTAGAAAGTCAATGCCGAATATTCCAATAAATCCCTCTTTTTTTAGTTCCTTGGCGATTCTATAACTGTATTGCTGGACAAGGCTATTTTTTGGCACGCCAGGGTACTCATTGCCAGCATACATCACGTTTTTTTCGATAAGCTGAAGCGAGGTTTGAAGGTGAAATATCTTTCCTTCTTTTGTGATAAACCATAATGATGAAGGAGAGCATATCGCATTGAAGAACGGCTCAATAATATACAGTTCGTGGTGGTGCGTTCTTAAAAAAATGTTTTGTACTGTTTCTGGCTTGTTGTCATCAATGACGAAGGTTACTTTTCCACCGCTTCCAAAATCTCCGCGAATAATCACCTGGTCGGTTGTTTTGATGGCGTGCTTGATGATGGATTGGAATCGTTCAAGGCCGTCATCAACATGGAAAATAGTATCTTTTAGGATTGGGATGCCAATGCGCTTGCACATCTGCTCAAAATAGACCTTGCCACTCAGCTTTTCTGATAATGCTGGAGAAGCATAAACAGGGATACCGAGCTGTTTTCCAATCTTTGCTACTTGCTTATCGGCGTAGTATGGCGCTAGAACCGCATTTTTTACAACATTTTTTTTCTGGCTATTCTTTTTCTGGTTATTAAGGGCAATGTTTAGTGTTTTCTTAACGCTATGATGGAGAAGCCGGTTTACCAGGGGATCAGTTTTCTTTCCTGGCAGCATAATGAGATGCCGTGTTCCAAGCCCGACGCTTTGCAGCCAGTGCACATAATCAGGATCCGGCTTTTCGCTCAGCAGCACAACATCTTCTGGCTGGGCAATAGCTACCGCGCGATCAAACTTCCCTTCCCCCAGGAGGTATTTTGGTATTTTTTGGTAGGTTGGCAGCACGCTGAGGTCGTGCACGAAGATGCGAGGGGAGCCAAGAAGGTCAAGATATGATGCTGTTTTGAACCGACGCATATTGTATTTATGACAGTGAGGGTTTATATGTTTTGTGTGTACTAATTTGAAAAGTTTCCGGTGTGTTCCTTTGTTCTTTTAATTCCAATCTTCTCTTTTTCAAAAAATGACTTATTTTTTAGAAAAAGTGCTAAAGAAACCAAAAAACGGTGATATGCCGTTAGTGCCTGCCATTATAGTGTCAACCATTATGATGAGCGTCTATGATAAGTATCGGTGGACTCTTGCTTTTACTTCTTCTGCAACAGACATCGATGCTGTTAGCCCTGGCGTTCCAAAGCCGATCATGCTGAGCATGGGCCCTTCTTTATGTTCATGAAAGACAAAGTCAGGATGATTTACAACAACCATGTTGCCTGCCCGATAAAACGAGAGGTGCTCGAGGCGTAATCCCGGCATTGCCTCCTTGAATACATCATGATAGACGCTCATTGGTTTTGTCGGAACCACCTGCCCGAAGTCATCAGGAGCGACATTTGGTGTTTTTGCAGGGCACAGCGTGAGGACGTACGTGATAGCCCCGTTATGGTCTATGGTTGGCGTAATATGAATGTTTGTCCAGAGTATAGCTTCCCTTTTTCTGCAGAGTTCGAGAAGCTCTTTGAATGGAACTTTGGCAACGCTTCCATCCTTGAAATACCCGAGCGGTGTTAAGTAGATATTTCTGCTGGCGTAACATCCTGGGGTTCTTCTGTCAAATGAGGCAGCCTCTCCGCGGTCTGCCCGAGACGTGTACGGCAGGTCTGGATCGAGCATCTTCGCAAGGCGTACGGCGTCAAGCCCTGCAGCGTTCACGACAACTCTTGCCTCAATGTTGTATTCCTTTCCTTTTTCGTTATGGTCTGCGACACGAACGAGAATTCCTGCCCCTCCCCTTGACGCTTCGATCGATAGAACTTCTTGCCTCATTTTAATGTGGGCACCATTGTCTCTTGCATCTCTGGCTAGTTCCTGTGCCCATCCGGGTGCATAAACAACGCCGGAGCTGGGAATATGGAGGCCAACAGTTCCTCGAATATCCCGTTCCATCTCTCGAATTTGTTGAGCTGTTATTTTCTCTACACCTGGAACCTCATTCATTTTTGCAATGTCAAAAACACCATCAAGGTATTCTTCCTGGTCTTGATTTGTCGCAATAAGAATCTTTCCTGTTCGATTATGGGGGACTCTTCTCTTGCCTAAATAAGAGGTTGCGATGGCATTTCCACGAACGCAATGCCGTGCTTTCAAGGGCATAAGAACAGGATCATACAAGTGGCCGCCATGCAGGACTTCAGAGCTTGTTCCCGTCTGATTTTTTGAAAAGAGAGAATCGTTTCGTTCAAGAAGCGCAACACGGTCACCGAGGTCTTGAGATAGCTCTCGGGCAACGGCGCATCCGTTAATGCCCCCTCCGATAACAACAGCTGGAATTTCGATAGTTTCAATACTCACGAAGCATCACGAAGCCCAGGGGTGATGGCTCTCGTTAATAAATCTTTTGAAAGCTCATCTGATGAGTATATAATCCCTTGCTGTCCCAGCTCCTGAAGCTGTTTCTGGAACGAATCTACTGCTTTTCTATCGAGAATATCTGTTTTAGAAAGGTAGATGAGGATTGGCTTGTTCCACTGCTTGAGCTGCTCCAAGAGCTTGTGCTGCTGCTCAAGAGGATATGGTTCGGTGAGGTCATAAATATAAACGATGAGGTCAGCGCAGTGCTTCACTGCAAGGTACGCGTGCTGCTCGATCGGATTCATCTTTGCAAATCGTGCTAATGTTCCGGGTGTGTCGATCACTTGTATTTTTTTTGTCGGCGTTTGGATATACCCCAAGTTCAGCGTCTTGGTGGTAAATGCGTACTGCTTAATCTCCGGCTTTGCTGGCGTCAATTTTGCGAGCAGGGTTGATTTTCCAACATTTGGGAAGCCGCAAATGCAGGCGGTAAACACGCCGGACTTTATTGCAGGAAACCCTTTCATGATCTTTCGGGCTTCTTCGAGAACCTTCAGCTCTGGATCGATCTGCTTGACACAAGATGACACCCTACCGAGGTACTCTTTTCGAAATTTGTTAATGAATTCCATGTCTTGGCAGGAGTTGAGTTTTCCTTTGTAGAGAATGCTGAACGAGCTTATTTTCTTCCAAGCCCAATTGACTGCACCAAGCGACTTCTTCATTTTTGCATAGTCTAACGAAAGCTTGGTGAGCTCTTGATAGAATGGGGGGAGGTGGTCAAAGGTTGGAAAGGACGTGAGAATATGCTTGAGGTGCTTTTGCAGCGACTTGTCAACTGCTTTTACCTTGTCCAATTCAATCGCTTTGCTTTTCGCAAACCGGTGGGGGAAGATCTTTTCTCTGGTCTTTTCTGCAGCATCCTGCGCTTTTCGAAAGGCAAGATCAATGTACGTGTCTGCATTCTCGATCTTAACAAGGTCTTGGAAGTTCATATTCTTGAAAAAGAAGGCACTGTTTATAAGGGTAATGGTGCTTGCGGTTCTGGGGGATGTTTTTTGATTTTAATGCCAGAGCAAATAATAGGTGCGTAACAATCCGGTTATGGCCCCTGTTTTTGTGACTTTAGAAAAGGGTAACGATAATCACGCCACTCACTTCGTTCGGGCGTGAACGAGGAGATGATACGCAACCGCACAGCAGTTACTCTTCGAATCCTTTTTTCTTGCTCCTCACTATTGTGGAGCAAGAAAAAAGGGCTTAAATAGCAATCACCGTGCGGTTGCGTCCTGCCCATCGTCGTTCATGGCGAGCGCAGCGAAGCCATGATTTTCTCATCTTATAATCATAAAGTTATAGTGGCATATCGTATTAACTAAACATGTCTAGTGGATATTGGTGATCTTCTAGAATCCTGATATGGCAAGGTTTATAAGCATCTCATTTGTCATTGGCTCATGCTTGAATCACTCGTTGATGGGGCTAGAGCGGCGTACCATACGGTACAGCATAATGCTGCTCAAGCATGGAACAACGTTTATTCTAGCTCTTGGAATAAAACATTAACCTTGGAGAACACTGCTGGAGAACGAGCTGCATGGTGGATTCGTGAGCATTCGCTTGCCACGCAGGGAAAGGTAGACAATTATTCAAATACTGTTTATTCCTTCGTTGTTGGCTCCGCCTTAGATATCATCAAAACTGGCCTCGGGCCGTTAGAATGGCTGGCTTCTCGTGCAGCTAATTTTCTTATTGGGGCTGCGACAACAAAACATTATGGAATATATCGTGACTTTTTGTATCGCATCACGAAGACAACGGATGAAAGCTTTCTGCTTCGAAAAAAGGCCCTGGATATGGTTGTCTTCATAACAACTCAGACTCCTTTGTATGGCTTGATTACCTTTGCAACAACACGAGGAGACCTCGCTCGCGTTTATGAGGGGATAGGGGGATCGGTGTTGCTCACCCCCGTGTTTGCGCTCACCATGAACTGGGCATTAGATAAAGGAAGAGAATTCTTTGGGCTTCCAACATCAGCGGAGAAATCTCACCAGGCGCTGTCAAGCGGAAATCCTGGATCGTACTCTGCATGAGAAGAAGATCATCCTCAACGTTTTATCCCCTATTCTTCAGCCCAATCCTGCGGTCTATTTCCTCTGCAATTATTTCGATCTCATCAAGAATTCGCTCAGTGTCTTTTCTGATTTCTTGCACGCTTGCCTTCATGCTTCCGCCGCGAATGAAGAGCATGCGCTTGTCGCGGTACAAAATTCCTGCGTCGACCAGATTGCGAAGGTGATGGTTGATCCTGCCGATCTTCATGTCCAGCTCTTGGGCGAGAAGCTCGGTGGTTGACAATTCGTTTTGGTGGGTGAGGATTTCTGTAACGAGAAGGGTTGTTATTCGGCCTGTGTCTCTGCCGGTACGAAGGCAGAAGCTGTCACAAAACCATTCAATGTCCTCTTCCAAGTGGTTTTGGACTGGCTTGTTGATTTTTCGAAGAAAAATTTGCTGAGGCATACCTCTAGACAGGCCTTAGACTATTTAAATTTTTCTAATATCGTTTTGATAAAATCAATATGATATCGATAATTTTAAAAAAATTTAAATAGAAGTTCATTTCTCTGACCACGAATATCAGTACTGTTAATGGTGTTAATGATGTGAAGGGGGGAGTGAGGCCATGACTATACAACCACTTGGAGAACGCGTTTTACTTGAGCCAGCAAAAAAGGAAGAAAAAACCAAAGGCGGGCTGTACATTCCAGAAGAAGCTAAAAAAGAAAAGAAAGAGGGGATAGTTCTTGCAGCAGGAACCTTCAAAGACGGAAAAGACCTGCCCCTAAAAAAAGGAGACCACGTCATTTATGGGGGCTACAGCAGCGAAGAAATAGAGGTTGACGGAAAAAAATACCTTCTTGTTGATTACAAGGATGTTATTGCCAAAATTGAGCGATAAGCCGGAAACGATTTACGAAGCAATGTCAGGGCCAAAGCATTGTCAAGGCAGTTGTACGATAAAAAATCGATAAAAAATCTGAAAAAGAAATCGGGGGAATGTGTTATGACCGCAAAGCAAATCATGTTTGATGAAAACGCGCGCCAGGCACTCATGCGGGGCGTTGATAAGGTTGCAAATACCGTCAAGGTTACTCTTGGGCCAAAGGGAAGAAACGTTGTTCTTGACAAAATGGGAAGCCCTATCGTAACAAATGACGGGGTGACTATTGCAAAAGAAATTGAGCTGAAAGACAAATTTGAAAACATGGGGGCTAAGCTCATCAAAGAAGTTGCTTCCAAAACCCAGGACAAGGCAGGGGATGGAACAACTACCGCAACACTTCTCGCCCAAGCCATGATTAGCGCTGGCTTGAAAAATATCACCTCGGGAGCAAACCCGATTGATGTCAAAAAAGGCATTGAGAAAGCAACCAATACCGTCGTTGCTATTCTCCAGCAAAAAAGCACGCCAGTCAATGACAAAGAAAAGATTGTCCAGGTTGCAACGATCTCCGCAAACAACGATGAGATTATCGGAAAGCTCATTGCCGACGCCATGGAAAAAGTAGGAAATGACGGCGTCATCACCGTTGAAGACGGGAGGGGAATAGAAACAGAGCTTGAGATTGTTGAAGGAATGCAGTTCGAGCGCGGCTTTGTTTCACCCTACATGGCTTCTGACCACGAAAAAATGACGTGCGAACAAGAAGACCCGTACATCCTCATCACTGGAAAGAAGCTTAGCTCAATGAAAGAGCTTATTCCGGTGCTTGAAAAAGTTGCCCATGAAGGGCGGTCATTGTTCATCATTGCAGACGATGTAGAGGGAGAAGCGCAAGCTGCCATCATCCTCAACATCATCCGCGGCGCAATTAAAGTATGCGTTGTCAAAGCCCCAGGATTCGGGGATGACCAAAAAGACATGCTGGAAGACATTGCCATCCTCACTGGCGCCACTGTTGTCAGCGAAGAAAAGGGGCTGAAGCTCGAGAACTTTGATGCATCATGGCTTGGCTCAGCTCGAAAAGTAAAGGCTGACAACGAAAAAACAATCATCGTTGAAGGCAAAGGAAGCAAGAAGCAGATTGACGAACGGAAAAAACAATTGTCTTCGCAGATTAAGCTGGCTGACAGCGACTACAAAAGGAAAGACTTTCAGAAGCGGTTGGCAAAGCTTGGTGGTGGCGTTGCCGTCATCAAAGTGGGTGCGGTAACTGAAACTGAGCTTAAAGAAAAGAAAATGAGAATCGATGACGCCCTGAACGCTACTAAAGCGGCTGTTGAAGAAGGAGTTGTGCCTGGAGGCGGAGTAACCCTCTATCGAGCAATCTCTGCTGTCAAATCATTAAAGCTTGACACTGACGAGCAGGTTGGCGCCAATATCGTTGCGCGAGCGCTCGAAGAGCCCATCCGCCAAATTGCTGTCAACGCCGGGCGTGAGGGAACGGAAGTCATTGCAAAGCTTCAAAACGAGAAGGATGACAAAATAGGGTACAATGCAAAAAAAGACTGCTTTGAAGACCTGGCCAAGGCTGGCGTGATTGACCCAACTAAAGTTGTCCGGCACGCCCTCCAGAACGCTGCTTCCATCGCAGGCATGGTCCTGACAACAGAAGCGCTTGTCACAGAATTTGACGATGAGAAAGACGAAAAAAGCGCAGCGATCATTATTTGATGGTTGATCTTGTCCTTTAGTTTTTTATTTTTAGCCTTTTAATTTTTTGATCTTTTTTCTATCTCTTCCCATCTAAAAAATATGCTAAAAATAAGCCAACAAGAAAAAAATCAATAATAAAAAAAGAAATGCTTTATTTGTCAGTCAAGAATGAGTAGCTAGTAGCTTTTCTTGCTCTGATAGCATGCTTTGCAGTATACTGGCCTGCCTTCTTTTGGCTTGAAAGGCACTTCGCATTCCTG
>JACOVM010000008.1 GCA_016177345.1 Candidatus Woesearchaeota archaeon
CACCGGTACTTATAGTTTTGCTCCAATCTGCTTTGATATGCTTGCTACCGTCGTATATTTCAGATTCGGAAGCTTTGACTTGTTCGCGTATGACAACTGCGCTACTGGCTTTCCTGCAAGCTCTTCTGGAACTCCACGATAGCAAGTAACCCTGCCGAATGCAGCTTTGCCCTTTGGTTGCTTGTGGGGAAGCATGCCTCGAATGGTTCTTCGTACTACCCGATCTGGGCTTCTGGAGAAGAACACTCCTTTTCGTGGTGTTCCTCGCGCAACCTTTTGTCGGTAATGAGCATATATTTTTTCCCTTTCACCAGACACGATGGCGTGGTCGCAGTTGATAACAACTACTTCTTCTCCAAGCAAGGCTTGCTTGGCTGCGTGAGTAGCAAGCCGCCCCAAGATAAGGTTTGTTCCATCAATAATAATCATAGTATCACGTTCTCTTTATCCAATAATTCGGACATTTTGCCCCTTAGGGTTTTTAGCGAGCAATTCAGGAATGCTAAGGCAGGTTCCTCTTGCCTTTGCTATTTTTTCTCGAGCGCTGCCGGAAAATGAAAATGCAGCAATCTCAATGCGGTGGTCAAGTACTCCTGTGCCGAGGACTTTTCCTGGCACAATGATTGCTTCATTCTCTTTCGTGTACTTGGATAGTTTATAAAGATTAACTATTCGCCTGTTTCTTGTTGGCATCTCTAAATCATAGGCTACACGCTTCCAGATCCCTACCTTCTGCTCGCTAGCATGTTTTCTCAAGAGCTGAATGAGCCCTTGAAGGTGCACGTTGCTTGGTCCTGTTCGTTGTACCATTGTTGTTGATTCACTGCCTTGTTTTTCTTGATTTTTTGATTGTGAAAATGGTGCGGGGGACGAGGTTCGAACTCGCGCAGGCACTAAGCCACTAGGCCCTCAACCTAGCCCGTTTGACCACTCCGGCACCCCCGCATGAGCGGGATTTGAGTCAATTTGAGCCGTATATAACGGTCGTATGTTCGTAGCTAATATCTGGTTATAGTGTGTGCAAATGCATCTATCCTATTTTCATTCTGCAGCACTTTATTTATTCCTTGATAAGTGCTGCAAATTCGTCAACTTTTGCTTTCATTAATGATAACGCTTTGGTCACGATGTCTGCAGCTGAAAGCTGGCCGAAAGGCTCGACGTAAAATACAAAATCCGTGTCAACCTCGTTTAGCTTTACTGCTCCCTCTGACCGTTCTACACATTCTCCATTAAGGTCACAGTTGAGATAATTATCCTTATTAATGAGGAGCTTGCCATTTTTAACATCAAACACTTTTTTTGGGCAGCCATCAGCAACATATTTTGGATTTTCTGGATTTTGCTCAATGTCAATAACGGGCTTGTACTTGTACCATGCAATGCCTGGCGCCCACTTGATGTGGTCTTTTCCCTGGCCGAGGACTGCAACACCCTCAAGCTCAAGTTCCTGCCCTTTGAGTAGCTTTACAATAGGAGTGTCAGGATAGACTGGAACTACTTTTGGATCTTTTGATTGAAGCTGGCCTGCAGTGACTAAACATGGCCCTTTTGCTTTAAGAGAAAGGGAAAGCGTGCATTTTGCATTTTTTTCCAGAACGTCCGCTTCAGTCGCTGGAAGTTCGTAAGATTCTAAGTCAGTTTTGAGCGGAACAAGGCCTAGGCGATGAGCAATCATTTCATCATAGAGTACAGAGCTGTTTTTAGCGAATGTGACTGATTCGATTGCCATTGTTGGGACGTTATGGATGATCATTCTTCGCAAGGTATTTGCGAATGCAACGCTCGAGTCCTTCAATAGGAAGGATAGAGTTCCCGATTTTTTATCCTTGTTCAGCAGTCGAACTTCCATAGTTAGATTCTCCGTCCGCGTTTTCCGCCTTTTTTTCTACAGGAATCATGAGGAATAGGAGTGACGTCTTGGATAACCCCGATTCGAAGCCCCATTCTTGATAAGGCGCGAACAGCTGCTTGTGCTCCAGGCCCTGGATTATTTGGGCCATTATGGCCGCCAGGAGCCTTGATCTTAACATGGATTCCAGTAATGTCTTTTTCGATAGCAACATCTGCAGCCTTTTTTGCAGCAAGCATGGCCGCTGTTGGAGATGATTCCATGCGATGAGCTTTAACTACCATTCCACCTGAAACTCGGGCGATGCTTTCTCGTCCAGTTATGTCCGTGATGTGGATGATCGTGTTATTATACGATGAGAAGATATGGGCAATGCCCCATTTGAGTGGCCTATCTCGTGCCCTTCTTCTCGAAACCCCTTCTGAAGGAACCATTGCTTCTGTATCCACTTTAGGTGCTTCTTCAACAGGCTTTTGCTTTTCGCCTTTTTCTTGTCCTTTCAGTTTTTGTTCTTGCATGGTTCGTTCCAGTATTGTTTTTACATATTTTTGATGTTTACTTTATATGATAATTACTTTATAGGATAATCATCCTTTATTTGGCTGTTCCGGTGTTTGTTCTTTTTGTTCTGCTTTCTTTTCTACAGCCTGCTCTTTTTTTGCTTCAGACGCTGACTTGATGACTCGTTCTGGATGTTCTGGGTCGTGCAATGTTGAAGTTGGCACAAATCCGATTGCAGATTCTTCACTAACGGGAACAAGGTAGGATGGCATGGTAATTGTCTTATTGTTCACGGTGATGTGCTGGTGGAGGATGAATTGGCGTGCTTGCTTCATTGAGCGCGCAAAGTTTTTCTTGTAGACCTGGGTTTGGAGCCTTCTCTCAAGAATGTCACGAAGGCTCAATCCAAGAATACTGGCCACTGGAACGCCTGCTTGGTACAAGCCATATCGCTGGAGCTTTCCTAAGAGGAGCGCCTTTTCTGTTTCTGCTTGTTTTCCTCGTGCAGCAATAAGCCGTTTTACTTGTGTCATGTACGTTCGAAGAACAGACATCATCTTCCAAATTTCTTTTTTATTCTTCAGCCCATACTCTTTAACAAGAGCTTTTTCTTCTTCTATGCGCGCCTTCTGCCATGGGTGGCTTGGCGTCTTGTACTTCTTTCGTGTTTTTCGTGGATCTCCCATGTGTCACCAAAATCATATTAAGTTATCAACAAGGGTATTAATCGAGCTTTACTTCTTCTTAGCATCCTTCTTTCCAGCGTCCTTTCCTCCAGCTTTTCCTGCTGAAGCTTTGCCGCCTGCTGCCTTTTCTGGCGCAGCAATTGCCTTCTTCTTAACTCCCTGAACTTTTCCTTTGTTCTTTCTGAAATTTGATCGTGTGCGTTGTCCTCGTACTGGAAGCTTTGCAGCGTGGCGGAAGCCTTTGTAGCATCGTATTGTTTGAAACAATCGGATATCATTGCTCTTTGCGAAGTCAAGCTCACCCATGATCAGATGCTTGTCTTCCCCTGTTTCGTAATCCTTTCGGCGATTAAACAGCCACGTTGGAACGTGAAGAGAATACGGATTTCGAACTGCGGTGTCAATCTTTTCTATTTCTTCTTTTGAAAGGTACCCGGTTTTTTTAGTTTTATCAACTCCAGTGCATGCACAGATCATGTTTGCGAAAGAAAACCCAACCCCTTTAATTTTTTGAAGTGCAAGCAATATTGGCTTTTTTCCATTGAGGTCAGTATTTGCTATTCGAACTAAATATTGAAAGTCCTTATCTTCAGGTATTAGTGCTGGCATAGGTTATTCTCATGCCGTATCGTTGGAATCAAGAAGCTAGCAGTATCAATGATACCGACCAGCCCTTTGCGCTCGAACGAACTCGGGCTTTTCTCTAGCGGAGTAAGAGGTGGTTTATAAAGGTTGCGACAGGGTTGTAGAAAAAGCTGCTTGTAAGGCATTAATATAACGGGCAGCCAGAGTGGCGTTCAGTATGGTCTTTTATTCTTGAATCCCATACATTTCATTTATTCTTTTAATGATATCGGGATAGCCGATCACGATTTGGTCTTGGAATACAATCATTGGTGATGATCCTGTCAGTTTTGCTGCTTGTTTTGTTAGGTAAAGATCCTTTTCTCGAAATCGTATTTTTTGTTCGAGGAGATAGTCTGCAACTACCCTGCATGGCTCACAGATAAGAGTTCCAAAAAAGATGAAATCCCTTGTTTTTTGATCATAAGGGCTGATGTTCTTCCACAGTTCAGGCATTTCTTTCTTGTACGAATCTGAAGCAAGCCAACCAATAAGAACGTTTCTTCTTGTGATTGCCATACTGGAGAGAATAAAGGGATGTTTAAATAGGCTTGCGTAGAGAACTTAGAGTTTGGTTTCTTCAATCCTTTCCTCACGATAGGTTGTTGAAACGCTCTTTCTTCTTATACCTGTGCCAACTTCCGAAAAGTTTATATACATGGATATCCATGGAGATACAATGGATGAGCTTTATTTTGAGGGAAAGCCAATTGTCATAAAAGTTCATGCCATTAAGCGCGCAAGAGATCATGAAATAGCATTTCCAGATCAAGTGTATACTACTATTCGGACAGGGAAAGTGGTACGGTTTGGAAAGAACTACATAAAATTCATAAAACGGAGTAAGGTAGGATCAATTATATGTATTGCTGAAGACCTCGGAGAGGTTATCATCATCAAAACCGTAGAGAGGGGAAACTAACATGAACTGTCCAAACTGCAGGAAAGGAGTGATGGAACAAAAAGATGACATGATAAAACAGGATGGAGTCTCTTTTGAAATATTCCATTGCAAGGCTTGTGGAGAAGAAATTATGACTATGAAACAGCTTAAGGAACTTGCAACTAAGTATAGGGAATTAAGAAAAGCAAAAGACGTAACTTTTGCAAAGTGGGGAAATAGTATTGCTATGCGAATCCCGAGTGACATCGCAGAAGAATATGACATTATTCCCGGAAAACATGGCACGCTTACTAAAGGAAAAGAGGGGTTCAAAGTAATACCTCTTTCATAAGATAAAGTCCTAAAGGGCGAGGTTATCTTTTTTGAGCGTATCTCTTTTCTTTCCTTTTTTCACTCACCCCTTAATCCTCTTTAGCCTGAACACGTTTTCACGCTCCATTTCTTCAAGCCGGAGCTTGATAAAGCGCTGGGATACATCCATCTTTGGAATAACAGAAAATTCTAGCGCATTCACCCGCCTTTTCGTCTTTTCGATTTCTAGGAGAAGCTTTTTCATGGCAGTTTCCACTTCTGCTGCTTCGATTACCTTCTCAACCACTTTCTCGTACGATCGTGCCGCATCATCAATGACTGAGGACCCTTCGATAATGCCATAGCCTCGTTCGCGGAGCTGTTTTTGCACAGCAGAGCTTGAAATCTTTGGAACAACAACCCCCATAATGTTTTTTGTTGTTACTGTTACTGATGGCCTGCCACGAACAGCTAATGCAAGCGACTTGATCGTAAGGTCGCTTTCCAAGGTTCGCGCAATGTTCATGCTGTACAGTGCTTTCTTGTATTCTTCAACAAGCTCTTGGCGAAGCGTCTTTGCCCGCTTGAGAATTTCAAAAAAGTCAAGGATGAGGCCGTCTCGCTTTTTTTTAAGGAGGTTATGGCCTGACTTTGCCAGCTTTATTTTCTTCTTGAGCTTCATCAGCTCGCTTCTGGTTGGTTTAACGTCTACCATCGTGGTGCTTCATTGATGCTTAACACTATTGTTCCCCTTACTCCTGTTACTCGCTCTTCTTTCCCTCTATCTTTCCTTCATGATAATACTTATCACGAAGTTCTGGGCTGATTCTGGTGAGCTCTTGTTTCGGGATGGTTGATAAAAGTTCCCAGCCGATGTCGAGCGTCTGCTTGATGCTTCGGTCTTCTTTTCTTCCTTGCTGAACAAATTGCTTCTCAAAAAGTTCCGCAAACTTCAGCAGCCGCCGATCCCTGTCAGAAAGAGCTTCCTCACCGACGATAGCAACAAGCCCTCGAAGGTCTCTTCCCTCGGCGTAGAATGCGTACATCTGGTCTGAAACGTTCTTGTGGTCATCTCTTGTTTTTCCTTTTCCTATTCCTAAATTCATCAGCCGGGAAAGGGAAGGCAAAACATCGATAGGAGGATACACATTTTTTCGATGCAGTTCTCGAGAAAGCGTGATCTGGCCTTCAGTGATATACCCCGTCAAGTCTGGAATTGGATGAGTAATATCATCTCCGATCATGGTAAGGATTGGAATCTGCGTTACCGATCCTTTTTTTCCCCTGATCATTCCTGCACGCTCATACAACATGGCAAGGTCAGTGTACATGTATCCTGGATAACCGCGTCGCCCTGGGACTTCTTCCCGCGCAGCGCCAATCTCCCGCAGTGATTCGCAGTAATTGGTCATGTCTGTCAGGATAACAAGAACGTGCATGTCATTTTCATACGCAAGATATTCTGCTGCGGTAAGTGCAAGCCGCGGCGTTACCAGGCGCTCAACAGCTGGATCGTCTGCAAGGTTTAGAAATACGACGCTGCGTTGGAGAGCTCCAGTCTCTTCAAAATCCCTGATAAAATACTGGGCTTCTTCATTTGTGATTCCCATGGCTGCGAAAACGACGACGAAGTTGCTTTCAGAGCCGACAACTTTTGCCTGTCGTGCAATCTGAAGCGCGATCTCATTATGGGGGAGGCCGCTTCCAGAAAAGAGAGGGAGCTTCTGGCCCCGTACAAGCGTGTTGGTTGCGTCAATGGTTGAAACACCAGTCTGAATAAAATCGCTGGGGCTTGCTCTCGAGTACGGGTTGATGGCAGCGCCCATAATATCCAGTTTTTTTTCTGGGATGATTTCTGGCCCGCCATCCATTGGCTTTCCAGCACCATTGAGGATTCTGCCGAGGATATCCATCGACACAGACAGCTTAATGCTTTCTCCAAGAAACTTAACACTGCTGTTTCTGTCAATGCTGCTAGTCCCCTCGAAGACCTGGACGACAACAATTTCATTGCTGGTGTCAAGCACTTGGCCATGCTTGACTGTTCCATTCGAGAGCCGAATCTTTACGAGGTCACCGTACGCGATCGGCTCTGTTTTTTCAACAAACACTAATGGGCCTGCAATCTTTGATATTGTTTTGTATTCTTTCATGATTATCACCTGATGTTCTTTTCAGCTTTCTTCTTATTGTTCCTTACTTATTGTCCTTTTGCTTTGTTCTCATCTATATATTGAATTATAATCTATTGAATTGCGTGTCCATCTCTTTTTGGACATTCTTGAGGATTGATTCATAGTCCTTTCCAAACTTTGCATCAGCGATTTTGTCTTTTGCAGTTATCAAAAGGATATCCTTCACTCTTGTTCCATGATCAAGCGCAGCAAAAGCAAGGTCTGCAAAATGGAATATCGTCTTCATCATGAGGTGGCTCTTCTTCAGCTCGCAGTAGGTATCCACCTCGTGGAAAGCGTTCTGCTGAAGGATAAATTCTCGAATCATTCTCGCGATTTCTAGTGTTAACTGTTGTTTTTCAGGAAGAGAATCAGAGCCAACAAGCTGGACAATTTCCATCAGCTTTTCCTCTTCTTGAAGAATGCTCATTATTCTGTCAATAAGCGTTCTCCAATCGCTTGCCACATTCTGGACAAACCAGGGGGTGAGCGTGTCAAGATATAAGCTGTAGGATGTTAACCAGTTGATGGAAGGAAAGTGTCTCCGCTGTGCAAGCTTTGCGTCCAGTGCCCAAAATGTTTTTGTGACGCGCAACGTGCTTTGCGTGACTGGCTCTGAAAAGTCCCCACCTGGCGGGCTTACTGCTCCGATAAGGGTAACAGATCCCTCTTTTGGCGTGCCAAGTGGGATGACACGGCTTGCTCTTTCGTAAAATTCTGCAAGTTTTGTCGAGAGATATGCTGGATATCCCTCTTCCCCTGGCATTTCCTCAAGGCGTGAAGAAATTTCCCTCATTGCCTCAGCCCATCGTGATGTTGAGTCTGCCATCATTGCCACGCTGTATCCCATGTCTCTAAAATATTCTGCAATAGTCACGCCAGTGTACACTGATGCTTCCCGGGCAGCAACTGGCATATTTGAGGTGTTTGCGATGAGAACTGTCCTGTTCATCAATGGCTGCTTTGTTTTTGGGTCTTCGAGCTCTGGAAATTCAGTAAGCACTTCAGTCATTTCATTGCCTCGTTCGCCGCATCCAACATAGACAATAATATCAGCATCGCACCACTTAGCAAGCTGCTGCTGGGATACTGTTTTTCCAGCGCCAAATGGGCCAGGAATTGCTGCAGCGCCGCCCTTTGCAAGGGGAAATAATGTGTCAAAAATACGTTGTCCTGTCAATAGCGGGATGGTCGGGGGAAGCTTTTTCTTAACGCTTCGGGCTAGACGAACAGGCCATCGCTGTGCCATCGAAACCTCTCTACGCCGTCCACCTTCGCTTTCTGAATCGAGAGTGCATACAGTATCTAAGACGCTAAACATGCCAGAGGAAATCTCTGTTATTTTTCCAGTTACTCCTCCAGGAACCATAATCTTGTGCTTGAAGCCAGGTGTCTCTTCAACCTCCCCAAGAATATCTCCTGAAGCTACAATCTCTCCTTTTTTCTTCAGTGCCTTGAACTCCCACTTCTTTTTGTGGTCAAGGCCTGGAGCGTCAACTCCCCTCTTGATGAAATTGCCCATCTGCTTTTCAAGCACGGGCAATGGCCGTTGGATACCATCATAAATGGAGGTGAGAAGTCCTGGGCCGAGCTCGACGGAGAGCTGCTCCCCTGTATTTTCTACAGGCTCACCAGGCTTAATGCCGGTAGTGTCTTCGTATACCTGGATAACGGTTTGCTCTCCCCTGATCTGGATAACCTCTCCCATCAGCCGCTCATTGCCGATGCGCACAACATCATACATTCGCGCGTCTAGGCCGATTGCGACAACGACTGGGCCTGCAATGCGGTAGAGCACGCCAGTTTTTTGCATCCCCTGCACTCCATGGTGCCCTTTAGCGTAATGTTCTTCTTGGGTCATAGTTCGTTCTTTGTTTTCTTTAGTCTTTGTAGCAGCCATGCTATTCACCTTGTTGTTTTATAATAA
>JACOVM010000009.1 GCA_016177345.1 Candidatus Woesearchaeota archaeon
CATCACTCCTTTGCAGGTGTCACTTTTCATCCTCCAGAATCTTCTTCCATTTTCATAGGCATCCCAATACCCATCATCACGTCCAACAAAGAGTGGTTCTACAATAACAGCTTGGTATGCTATATCGACACCTGGTCGTCCTTCAAATGCTCTTCGGAATACTTCAGCATGTTCGGTGCTGTACGGGTGTACATAGGTTCCTGCCCTCCTCATATCGTCTAAGTGCACTTCCATCGCTGCGTGTAATCCTCGATTATCCCGCATTGCCCTGTCCAGCAATGCTTTGTCAGCCAGTAATTGATCTGATAAAGATGGGCTTGCGGGTGATGGATTTACTGGCGATGAACTCGTGGCATTTCTATTGCTGTTTGCCATAGTGGTTTCCTCCATTGTTTAGCCTTGTGGCCATTTGTTATTGTTTTATTAAATTCGTACTAACTTCAGTATAGTGGTAGAAAGCAGCAAAGATATATAGGTTAAATGTGCACAGATATCTCACTGCTTTCTATCTTGTTGCCCATCATCAAGAATTCCTCACCGTCTTTTTCTAGTGGCTCCTATAAACGCATCACCGTTCAAGATCCAAAAGAATCAAAAGGTGGTTGGTAGAATTTGACAATGGGGGCTGCTTAAGCAGCAATAAGAATATGAATACAAGAAGTAAAACTACCAAAATTATGTACAACACAATGATAGTTTTCTGATGCCATGCAATATGAGAAAGTGTGGTTCTATTTAAAACTTTCGTTGATGTGGCGTTATTGAAAACCTCGCTTGCTCGGCAACCACCCCTTTGCAGTCTGAAGAATGAAAAGGAAGAGGCTCGACTTGAAGCTGGTTGTAGACTTTTCAATAACGCCGTTGATGTTGGCTTTGTAGAAAATCTTATCGTCGTTTTGCTTCCATAATTCCTGCGTGATAACCATAGAGCGTATTTCTGTGATGTTCGCAGAGACGCGATATTGGCTCATCAATATTCATCATGCACGGTTCCGTAAAACAATGGCCCATATCTGCATCAAATGGCTTTCTTCCATCAAGCCATAAGTAATGGTCAAGCTCATGTGCAACGACAATATCTAATGGGGTGTACTTGTCAGGCTTGGCGATGACTGCGCCAAATGGAGTCTTGACAATGCCAAGCGGCCTGTTAGGGCCTTCAATCTGTCTGTTTAGAAGGACAACAATGCCTGGGCGATACCTGTGGGAGGAACATTCATCGCTGATCAGCTCAAGGGCGATATCGACTTTTCCACCTCGTTCCAAGCCATCCCCATGATCTGCATGATCGAGAATCGCTGTCACAAGGCTTTGCTTTTGCATGATTCTTGTACTCCACGAAACACCATAATCCCGAAGGTACTGGATGCCTCGAAGAGCGCTGAAAACTGTTTGTTGAGAAATACCAAGCTCAGGGACAACGTAGAGGATGGGGTGCTCTGTTGCATACCATACATCAGCTTCTGCCATCTTCAGCATCATGTCAAGCATATCAGGGTATTCATCATCAGGCGCATCATCGCAAAGTTGGCGATGAGTTTTTTTCTTTTCTTCTCTCCATGCCTTTATTGCTTGCCTGTTGTGCTCTGCTGTTTCAAGCCGTTCAAGTGTTTCGGCAAGCCCCTTTTCAAAATATCGTTGTATGTTAGGGTCTGTTTCAGGCGTGAGAAGAGGATCAAGGACCATAACTAGCTCTTTTTTACATTTTTCTTACATTCTTTTTGTTGTATCACTTTATTGTATCACTTTAACCCGTTGAATAGGCTGGCCTTGCTGGGCGACCATAAGCCTGCCAATGTACATGGGCCTTTCTGGTGTTGTTTCTGCAATGTAAAATCTCCTTCCTTGATGGTCAACAAATCCGTCAAGGTACATGTCTTCTGGCATTCCTTGGATTGGCTTGCTAGCGAAATCAAGTTGAACGCCGACGTTGACATGTCCTTGGTAAAAGATAAAGGCAGGCCTTGTGATTCCTGCTGCAAGGAGAAGGCTTGCGTAAAGCACAGAGGTATCTTTGCAGTCCCCTTTTCTGTCAATCAATGTTTGTACTGGTAATCGAACAAAATCAGCGTTAGGGCCTTTTTTATCGATATTCGCGATCTTATTATGGTCATAGTCTACTACGGTTTGGACAAAGCAGAGCAGTGCTTGTGCGTTTTCTTCTGGTGTCTGATAGCCTTTTGTGACTGCCTCTGCAATAGCGTGAAGCTCTTGATTATCTCGTCGTATATATTTGATAAGATCGAATCCGATTACTTGTTCGATAGTATTTCCTCTCCGTTTTTGGCTGACAATTTCCATATGCGGCTTTCTTGGCGCTTGGACGGGATGGAGAACTCCTTTGATCCCTGCATCCTTCACAAAGCGAATAGCTGCATCTTCAGGGATAGTGAGGCTAGCTTCTCCCCCATAATATCTGGCAAGAGCTTGATATTGCCGTGCCATGACTTGGAGGGAATGGTATTGGTCCCAGTTTTGGTCATTTCCAAGAATAGTTTTGTAGTTGAACTGGACAGGAACTGGTTCTACTGGAGATTGAGTTCTGGGAGGTTTTGCTTCTGCTTCTTCTGCCACTAAAGCTTCAAGAACAGGAGGGACTAAGAGCGCTCCAGCTGTTCCCCGCAATAGGAGGCGTAATGCGCTTCGTCGGGTGTGTGTTGTCATGAGGTGCTTTCTTTTTTTTAACTGTTTTTTATTGGTCTATCATGATCTGCCATCCCTTTGGCAGTGGAATTTTGCTGGCAACGCGTTCGATGTGCTCTTTGTTTATTTCCAAATGGTACACCAGACTTCCGCCGTGAAATGTACAAATTTGAACTCTTGGGTCAACGCTAGCGTACCCTGCCCCAATCATTCGGTATTGTTCACCTTCTCGTCTTGGGGTGTTCGATTTATCTATCTCAAAAGGGATACCATGCCTCAAGAGATATCGGGCGGTATGGTTTCCATGTTGGTTAGCTGCAGGTCCGAAAACAAGGACGGGAAGCTCATCTTTTTCATGGCGAATCATAAGCTGAACTACTTTGAGTAGGTGCTCTGCTGCAAATATGTCCTCTGGTAATCCTTCAATAGTTACTAAGGTATCAAGTGTTTTGTGGGGAGTTGGGGCTTCTATCATTATTGTTGATCTTACAGGGGAGCTATATAAAGCTTTGTAACTTCATCACTTTGTAGTAACGTATATGTTGTTCTTTTCATTTCTTCTCCTGTGG
>JACOVM010000012.1 GCA_016177345.1 Candidatus Woesearchaeota archaeon
AGAAATATCAATAAAACTATTATCAACAAAACTGTTAAAATAAAAAAACTATCAAAATAAAAAAATTAACTACGAACCATGGCAGACCGCGAACGGCACACGTACAAGGAGATCAAGTCGCTTATCTTCGGCATGTTCTCTCCGAAGATGATCAAGCAGATGTCATCAGCAAAAATTGTAACGCCTGAATTGTACGATAAAGAAGGGTATCCAGTTGATGGCGGGCTCATGGACATCAGGCTTGGCGTCATTGATCCTGGACTAAAATGCAAGACGTGCGGCAGCAAGCTGAAGGAATGTATTGGCCACTTTGGATACATTGAGCTTGCGCGGCCAATCATTCATATCTATTTCGTTCCATTACTCCTCAACCTTCTCCGATGCACGTGCAGGGAGTGCGGAAAGATTCTTATCCCAAAAACAAAAGCAGACCAGCATACATTTACGCTTGTTGAAGCAGATGAGCATGGGGCAGGGCTTGATTCGAGGCGAAAAAAAATAAAAGAGATCATTGCTGGATTAAAGACGATCAACAAATGCCCGCATTGCAAGGCTCGCCAGCAAAAAATAAGCCTTGAAAAGCCATACACATTTATCGAAGCAGACAAGAGGCTTTCTCCTATCGAAATCAGGACAAGGCTTGAGAAGATTGGGGATGAGGATTTATCCTTATTTGGGCTGAACCCAAAGGCAGCAAGGCCAGAATGGACAGTCCTCACCGTCATGCCAATTCCTCCAGTAACGATTCGGCCATCCATCACTCTGGAATCTGGCGAGCGAAGTGAAGATGACCTCACGCATAAGCTCGGAGACATTGTGAGAATTAACCAGCGATTGTTCGAAAACATCAATGCAGGAGCGCCAGAGATCATCATTGAGGACTTATGGGATCTTCTTCAATATCACATTACCACCTTCTTCAATAACGAGGTAGCACAGCTTCCTCCAGCGCGCCATCGCTCCGGCCAACCACTAAAAACTATTAGTGAGCGCATTAAGAGCAAAGAAGGCAGAATTCGGCACAACCTTGCCGGAAAAAGAACAAACTTCTCTGCAAGAACAGTTATCTCTCCAGATCCTATGATCGCCATTAATGAGGTTGGAGTTCCACGAGTGGTTGCCATGAAGCTCACTGTTCCAGAACGGTTAACGGAATGGAACATGGCCTACCTCAAAGCCTTTGTCCAGCGCGGCCCAAAACAATATCCTGGGGCAAACTATATTGTAAGGCCGGATGGAAAAAAGAAAAAGATAACTGACGAGACGCAGGAGCAGCTTCTCGAAGAGCTCGAGCCAGGCTACATTGTCGAGCGCCACCTTATGGATGGGGACATTGCAATCTTTAACCGGCAGCCATCACTCCACCGAATGTCCATGATGGCACATCGCGTTCGGGTGCTGCCAGACCTGACATTCAGATTAAACCCAGCAGTATGCCATCCTTATAATGCAGACTTTGATGGGGATGAAATGAACCTCCATATTCCTCAAACAGAAGAGGCAAGAGCAGAAGCTGAGATTCTCATGCTTGTCGAAAAGCAGCTGATCAGCCCAAGGTATGGATTAAGCACGATTGGCTGCATCCAAGACGCCATTTCCGGAAATTACATGCTTACCAAAGATCTTGAAATGACACGAGAGGACGCGGTTGACCTTCTCTACAAAAGCGGTGTTACTGACTTCAAAAAGTTGCCGAATAAAAAAACGGTTCATGGGCGGGAGATCTTCAGCGTGCTTCTTCCAGATGATTTCTCATTTAAAGGGTTATCAAAGAGTGTTACGAATCGTGAACAGCCAGAAAAAGATCAAGCATATGTGATTATTAAAGAAGGAAAGCTCCTTCAAGGAATTATGGACAGCGCTAATCTCGGCCAAGGCGCAGGGTTAATGCTCAGAAATATCCACAAAAATTATGGCCACGAGTATGCCATCGACTTTTTGAGTAAAGTATTCAGGCTCGGCATTCACGCACTAAAAAAGATCGGGTTTAGCACTGGAATCTCTGATGCAGATCTTCCTGATGAAGCACAAAAGAAGATAAAAGAGCTTCTTCACAAAGCAGACGAGGACGTTGACCAGCTAATCACGTCATATCATAATAAAGAATTGGAAACCTTCCCCGGAAAAACCCTTTTAGAAACGCTTGAGCTTCGAATCCTAGAAGTGCTGAACAAAGCAAGAAACGAAACAGGAAAAGTGGTTACCGAATACGCAAAAGCAAGAACAGGCACGCTTGTCATGACGAAGAGCGGAGCCCGGGGAACAATTATCAATATGGCTCAAATTGCTGCCTGCGTTGGACAGCAAGCACTTCGAGGCGGCAGAATCAACAAGGGATACCATCAAAGAACACTGACATGCTTCAGGAAAAACGATCTCCATCCAGCAGCTCGAGGATTCATTGGCAACGGGTTTAAGAGTGGATTGACACCAAGCGAATTTTTCTTCGCAGCCATGACTGGCCGGGACTCCCTTATGGACACTGCCCTTCGAACGCCAAAATCAGGATACCTTTATAGGAGACTGGCAAACGCCATGCAAGACCTTCGAGTAGAGTATGACAACACGGTACGGGATGCTGCTAAAAAAATCATCCAATTCGAGTATGGTGAAGACGGAATTGATGTTTCAAAGAGCGAAGGCGGAAGCATTAATGTGAAGCGCATTATTGCCGAAGTTGTTAATTAATCGTTATTAATAATAAAGTAGAAAATGATTATTAAGCGCATGATCAAGAACTTAAATGAACTAAGGAACTTAACGAATAGCAACTGGTGAAACAATGGAAGACCTCTACAAGGAATACGAGCACCTGCTGAACAAGAAAATTCTTGATGATATTAAGCAGAATCTTCCAGAAAAAGTAACCAAGGCGCAGCTGAAAAAGATTTTAGACATGGCTGTTCAGGAGCTTCAGCAGACACGAGTGGAGCCGGGAGAAAGCGTTGGGCTTGTCTCTGCAGAATCCATTGGGGAGCCAGGCACGCAAATGACGCTGAACACCTTCCACTACGCAGGCGTTGCGGAGATGAACGTCACTACAGGGCTGCCAAGAATTATCGAAATTCTCGACGGCAGAAAAACATTGAGCACGCCAATGATGGAGATCTATTTGAAAAAGCCATACAGTGAAGGAAAGGACATCAAAAAAGTTGCCATGAAAATTAAGGAAACCAGCGTTGGAGAAGTTGTTTCTGAATTTGAGATTAACCTCGCAGAAGCAAGCGTCGAGCTTCAATTAAACGCTGAAAAGCTCAACGAGCTTGGGATAACGCCAAAAACTGTCGCGAAAGTGCTGGAGAAGGCATTAAAGCTCACCGCTAAAGAAAAAGACAACCTTCTTAGTGTCAAGGCAAGCGCCAAGGAAAGCAGCCTTAATGACGTCTACAAGCTCAAAGAGAAAATCAAGGAAGTCTACCTTGAAGGAGTCAAGGGGATTATGCAAGTTCTTCCTATCAAGCGTGGAAGCGAATTTATTGTCATGAGTGCAGGAAGCAACCTTAAAAAAGTATTGGAGCTTGAATTTGTTGATGAGACAAGAACGATCTCTAATGATGTTTTTGAAATTTCCTCTGCCCTCGGCATCGAGGCTGCACGCCAAGCCATCATCAATGAAATCTTTAAGGTTATTGACAGCCAGGGATTAAACATTGACCGGCGCCACATCATGCTCGTCGCAGACACCATGTGCATGAGCGGGCAAATCCAAGGTATCACACGATACGGTGTCGTAAGCGATAAATCATCAGTCCTCGCAAGGGCATCGTTCGAAACGCCAATCAATCACATCATTGAGGCATCGCTCGTTGGAGAAACAGACATGCTTGCCTCTGTTGTTGAAAACGTCATGATCAACCAGCCAATCCCTATCGGAACAGGGCTTCCCAAACTGGTTATTGACCCGCAAAAGATAAAAGAGGCAAAAGCCAACAGCGCATAATCGCACAAATATTAATTATATAAAGAATATAGAGAGAAGATGATTTAACGGGGAATACTTATGGCAACCATAGACAACATTAAGGCCTTGTTGAAGAGTAAAAAGGCAGTTATCGGAACAGAGAAGACTCTGAAGCTCCTGCGTGCGGGAAAGCTAAAAAAAATATACCTCACCACTAATTGCCCAGATGAGGTAAAGGGGGACATTAGCCATCTTGCAAAGCTTGGAAAGACCGATATCGAACAGCTCAGCATTCCAAATGACGAGTTAGGAGTTATCTGCAAAAAGCCATTCGCTATTTCTGTTCTTGCAGAGCTCAATGAACGATGAAGATAACATACAATGCAGATACCATAAAATGCATCTCCTTGTTCCAGTCGCGAACACAGGCAGCAGTAAAAGACTGCTATATTGACGACCTTGGCAGTGTTCTCACGTTTGTCGTCCAGCCTGGAGATATTGGAAAGGCAATTGGCAAGCAGGGCAGCATGGTTCGGCAGCTTGAGCAGGCCATGAAGAGAAAAATTAAGATTGTAGAATTTCACCCAACGTGCACTGAATTTGTAAAGAACATGATCATGCCATTTCAGGCAGCATCTATTCAAGATGAAGAGGGAACTATCATTATTACCCCCGCAGACCTTAAAACAAGGGGGATTCTTATCGGCAGAAATGCTTCGGCATTGCGAAATCTTGAGAAAAATGTGAAACGCTCTTTTCCAGATATTAAAGAGATTAAGGTTGTTTAGGGATTAGCTTTTTCTTAACCCGTTACTGATTTATCATCTACCTTGTTATTCATCTACTTCATTATCTTTGCGCGCCCAAACAGGACAAGACCGCCAGTGCTATTGGTGAAGCAACACGATATACCTTGCCATGATCAGGCTGAAGATTTGCAATGTTAACCTCACTTGATCCTGGGGTTACGGCAAGCCAGTCTTTTGGAACATCAATAGCAAGCGTGCGATGCCGTTGCATATACCTTGTCGTCATAATCCTTTCATTCGTACAATACGGGTGATCGAACCTGCTTTCAAGCCCTGCCACTTCCAGTTCTCTGTTGCAGGCGATGGCAAGATCGTGGTCAGCAATCACTGCTCCATCAGGCAGCCGCGTGACGATGTCAATCACTCGCCGTTCTCCCCTCATTGCAGGGTCAGTGTAGGATCGCACATACCTATCTAGTGTTGTTGGAGAAAGGTCAACAGGCTTATCTGGTGATGATGGCTCTCCTATAGGAGTATGCGGTGCCATGCTATGGACGTCAAGAACAATGCCTTGAGGTGACAAACGCTGCAGCAGTGCAGCTACTTCAGATGTTGCAAAGCCATGTTTTCTTCTATAACTAGAGGCGATATCGTCATGCCCAGTATAATCAAAAACCTCTCTCAGTGCGTATTCAGGCAAACGATTTGCATCAATGATTGCCCGGGGAAGCTGGACATCAAGAACAACAATAGATAACGGGCTGCCAGCTTCTGCTGACTTTCGCATTAGCTTTGACGCAATATGGTGGGCGAGCTCTGAACTGCCCACATCCTGCTCGATTGCCATATACCGCCTAAACAAGTCAGGGTCATGGCGTGAAAGTACAGCAATGCTTAAATAATTATTTTGGAGAAATGCTTCACCATCATTGCCATGCTGGCAGAGGATAGTAACATCTATAGGAAAGCGCCGCTTATGATACCAAGTTTGCCGAAGATAGCTGGTGGATTCTGATACTAACTCTGCCATAGGAATCAAGGTGGCAGGAAATTTGACAGGTATTTAAGGTTTTGCACAGTTTTGCACATTAAACAGTAATTTTAAATATAACAATGAAGACTGCATAATAATGAATGAAAAAGGGACAGTGGTTATATCAGCGCAAGATGCCCTCAATAAAAAAATCCAGCAGATGAGAAAAGCAGGCATCGATAGTATCCATGTCGTTTCTGATTTTGACCAGACACTTACCAAGCGGCTTGTTGAAGGAAAGAAGCTTCCCTCAGTTTACGCTGAACTCAACAAGTACCTTGGAGCGGAGTATTCAGCAAAAGAGCGGATACTGTTTGATACCTATTACCCGTATGAAACCAACCCTTCTATTCCAATGAACGTGAAGTGCGAAAAGATGCTTGAATGGTGGCAGCTTCACCTCCAGCTGATGATGGAGTACAGCTTGGACAAGCAAACCCTCCACCGCGTAGCAAAGCACCGTGAGCTTTCATTCAGGGACAATACCAACGAATTTTTCAGCCTTCTTGCTACAAACAAGATTCCATTCCTTATCTTTTCTGCTGGGCTCGGTGACGTCATTACTGATGTGCTTCAGCTCGATGGCATGCTTACCAAGAATATTCATGTTATCTCCAACGTGTTTGACTTTGATGAGCACGGCAAAGTGACAGGGTATAAGAATCACATTATTCACTCGTTCAACAAAAATGAGGTGGAAGTAAAGCATCACCCCTATCATAAAGAGGTTGAGAAGAGAAAAAATGTTATTCTCCTCGGAGACATGATTGAAGATCTTGGGATGATCGCCGGAATTCATCATGATTGTGTTATCAGCATAGGATTTCTTAACGAGAAGGTCGATGAAAGGCTTGATGCGTATACTAAGGCATTCGACATTGTTATTCTTCACGATGGCTCTATGGAAAAAGCTGTCTGGCTTGTCAAAGAGATTTTGCGATAGGATGTGTAGTATGGAAAAAAAGAGGGAAACTGTTATTGATTTGATTCTTCGCCTTGGAGTTTTTGGAACGTTTCTTGGCCACGGTATCTTTGCACTCCAAGTAAAGCAAGGTTGGATCAAGTATTTTTTGGCAGTAGGAATTAGTGAGCCAACAGCAACAACGCTTCTTCCGCTCATTGGAATTATGGATTTGACGGTTGCTCTTGTTACGCTGTTCAAGCCGCTGAGAATCGTGCTTTGCTGGGCTGTGCTCTGGGCGCTTATTACTGCGCTGATCAGGCCAGTGTCTGGTGAGCCAGTGTGGGACTTTGTCGAGAGGGCAGCAAACTTTATGGCGCCTCTTGCATTGCTTGCCCTTCACGGATTTCCAAAGACCATCAAGGAGTTGTGGCAGAATAAGAAGGAATGAACAACACCAATTATTATCGCTTAGCCCGTGGTGCCTTCTCCAATGGAGCAGTATTCATAATGAGGCGATACGCTAGCCAGAAAAGAAGCCCGAATACAAACCCAGCTAATGCAAGCGCGAAGATCCAGAACAATACCATCAAAATCCAACTGCCCCCAACCCATCCTGACCCCATCATTCCAGCAAAACCACACCCATCGACCACACCAATCCCCCCATGGTTCTTCATAGCACAGGATATGAAAGAAACAGCTTAAATAGATAGCGATGAAACTGGTTTCAGTAGTTTCAGAAAGAACAGGTTAGCACTACTTTAACACGACCAGGTTCGTCATTCCCCTGCGTTGGCGGTCAAGAATGCCTTCTGCTGTCATTCGGTCAAGAATTCTGGTCATTTTCACTTTCGAAAACCCTGTTTCTTTCATTAGCTCGCTTTGGTACTTTGCGCCATTGTGCTGGCGAAGAATCTGATAAACCATCTTTTCTTCAGCATCGAGTGAGCTGAGGTCAAGGTCCTTGAATTCTCGTTGAGGCTTCTGCTGCCGTGAAGGCAACAAAAGTATAACGCCTGCTAAGAGAATAAGAAAGCTCACGCCAAAAGCAACTAGGATAAGCCACGACGTTCCACCACCATGTGCTGGACATTGCTCCATCGAAAGGTCAGGATTTTCCTCGACAATCTTGCACAAGAACTGCCCTTGCTCATCCACATCAAGCTTGACAAAAACAAGAAGCACAAGGAGAACAATAGCCAGGGCAATCAGCGCAATGCCTGCTGTTTTAGATCGGGGGATCATATCCTACATCATAGATTGGTTGTATTTAAATATTATGCGTTGGTTGTCTTATTCTTTCAATTATCCTTTCAATAAATCCACAACATTTAAATGGATAAGAGGTGAGCTCAAGGCAGGGGACATGAAGAATGCAAGGAGGGGTTTTGATGGCCAAGTTTCAAACAATAAATCCAGCAACAGAAGAAGTCATTCGGGAATATGAAACGATGCCGAAGGCACAAGTTCTTGGCATCGTACAACAGTGTCACGATGCTTTTCGGGTATGGAAGAACTATTCTATGAAGGAGCGTGCTGCGCAGATATCTCATCTTGGAACTGTGCTCTTAAAGAACAAGAAGAAGTATGCTGCTCTTATCACTACAGAAATGGGAAAGGCAATATCAGAGTCTATTGCTGAAGTGGAAAAGTGCGCCATGCTCTGCGGCGTGTACGCAAAACAGGGAGAGCAATGGCTCGCAGAAGAGGTTGTTGAGGCGAGTGGAAAAAAGCACCGAGTGATCTTTGAGCCGTTAGGCGTTATTTTTTCGGTGATGCCATGGAATTTTCCATTCTGGCAAGCGCTTCGCTTTGCAGTTCCAGCCCTTCTTGCAGGAAACACAAGCATCCTCAAGCACGCCAGCGCAACAACAGGATGTGCTTTAGAGATTGAACAAGCGTTCATAGAAGCCGGCTTTCCGGAAAATACGTTTAGAACAGTGCTTGCCGACCATGCTACCGTTGCTGACCTCATCGCCTCCCCCCTTATTCAAGGCGTGTTGCTCACCGGAAGCACAGAGGCAGGGTCAAGAATAGCAGAGCAGGCAGGAAAGCATCTCAAAAAAGTTGTCCTCGAGCTTGGAGGCTCAGACCCCTTTATTGTATTAGAAGACGCTGATATTGAGGTTGCAGCGAAAGGAGCAGTTACCGGCAGAACACTCAACTGCGGCCAGAGCTGCATTGCAGCAAAGCGCTTCATCGTCGTAAAGCATGTTGCTGAACAATTCTCTGCCAAATTTGCAAGCCTGATGAGCAGTATTGTTATTGGAGATCCAATGAAAGAAGAAACAAAGATTGGTCCGCTTGTCAATGCTGATGCGGTAAACACCATGGAGGCTTTTGTTGAGGATGCTGTCCAAAAAGGCGGAAAGATCCTTTGCGGTGGAAAAAGAAAAAAGGGCAGAGGCTGCTTTTTTGAGCCGACCGTGATCACAAATACGTCCCCTCAAATGAAGATTGTCCGAGAAGAAGTGTTTGGACCCATCGCGCCAGTCATTATTGTAAAGGGCGAGAAAGAAGCGATCAGCATTGCGAATCATAGTGAGTTCGGGCTTGGAGGCAGCGTCTGGACAAAAGATCTTGAGCGAGGAGAGCGAGTTGCCCGACAGCTCGAGGCAGGCTCTGTTTTCGTGAATTCCGTTGTTCGGTCTGACCCAAGAATGCCCTTTGGCGGAGTAAAGAAGAGCGGTATCGGGCGAGAGCTGTCCATGTATGGGTTGCGAGAA
>JACOVM010000029.1 GCA_016177345.1 Candidatus Woesearchaeota archaeon
CCAAAATCATGGTCGTTGGTTATGGGAATCCTCTTTTCTTTTTCGGCGTGATGGAGCACTTCTTTGTCTAAAGCACCCGGAAAAAGATCGCCAACAAATACGGAATCGTGCTTTTCGTTTAGTAGGGCCAGATGTAGTTTTCTGCCAGTGCTTTCATCAACAAGAAATTTCAAGGCGCGGATATTTCCACCTACGCCTCGATATATCTCTTTTTATCCTCAAAGAGGGGATAAATTTCCTCACCACGGACACGCCTCGCTGCATAATCGAGCGCTGCGCGAATATCGTCTTTAGTAAGGTTTGGGTATTCCTCAAGAATTTCATGTTCGGTAACGCCCTTGGCAAAAAGATTGACGATAGTGTCTACTGGAATTCTTGTTCCTTTAATCACAGGCTTTCCAGCCATAATATCGGAATCAGTGACAATTCGTTCTTTTGTTACCATAGGCATTCTTAATAACCGTTATCATATAAAGCTTTCGCCAAAATAGGGCTGAGGGGATTCGAACCCCTGACTTCGACAGTGTGAATGTCGCGTCATAGCCGCTAGACCACAGCCCTGTATAACCGCATGGTTTTTCACAGGTATATAAAGTTTGTAGAAAATGTTATAAACACGCTGCTTTTACTACATTTATGATCATCAAAAAGTATGGCCATTCCTGCCTTGTGTTAGAGAAGCATGGCAAAAGGCTTCTCATCGATCCAGGCATGTTTTGCTTTCTTGAAGGGCTCTCCCCAAAAGATATTGGGGCAGTTGATGTCATTATTCTAACCCATAGCCACCCTGACCATTATTATCCTCCTGCGCTGAAAGAGATCCTCCAGCTTAACCACGCAACTATTTTTGCAGATCAGGAGATCGCTGATCTTTTGCAGAAAGAACAGCTTCCATGCAAGGTTATCCAACCAACGCAAGAAGTATCAGTTTGCGGCTTTCACGTCAAGGCAATTCACGCACCACACGGCTGCATGCCTGTTGAGGTGCCACACAACAATGCTTACTTGATTGATGATGCATTTCTCCATCCTGGAGACTCACTGGAGATAGCCTCAATTCACTGCAAGGTTCTTGCCCTTCCCATTGCTGGGCCATGGCTACGATTAGTTGATGCTCTCGATGTTGCAAAACAGTTACATCCTTCTATCGTGATTCCAATTCATGATGCTATTATCAAGAATTTTATGCTTGAGCGAATATATAGCATGTGTAAGACAACCATGAGTGGTGCAACTTTCCGGCCTTTAGCATTAGGTGAAGAACTCAATATTTAAACCACCTAAATGGATATGTCAAGGTTTTTTTGGTGGGGGCGGGCAATTAGAATAAGTCAGAACATGATCTCAAATTGTGGCATCGTGGGCAGCGAAGCTTGCACTCTTTTTCTTGCATTTTCATACCGCAATTCTCGCAGATTCGATAGTTATCTCCCACGTTGAGGTTATCAATCATATTCGTGTATGACGTTTTCAAGAAATTTTCGGGCAGACTCGTCAGCTAATGTCGGTAATGCCCGTTGGGCCTCACGAAGATAAAAGCAACGGATATCTCTCCCGGTGCTTGGCTCAACACAAGGGTGTTTGATGTGTGTTCCCAAGAATAACGCGTAATCCATATCAGTTGCGCATTGAGAAGTGATCGCCATCCTCACTTTATGGGGTGGTTATTTAAATAGTTTAGTATTGTAAAGACACCTAAGTTTATATAACTCTGTCCATTTGCGTGGCCATGACATACACTCGATTCACTATTCCTAAAAGATATTTGGAAAGGCTTCTTGATCTTGCCATGTTAGAGCATGAGTCCAGTTTTCTTCTTCGAGCACGGCAAGAGGGTGATGCTCTTGTTTACCTCGATACACCGGTTATCAAGGAAGGAAGAGCAACCAATACCAGTCCCACATTTATCGATCCAAACGATGCTGCAATTCGTGATGAGTCCAATTTTCGAAAGTATGTTCTTATTGAAGGGCATACGCATCCCGAGGTGCAGGGCAATATTGTTCGGCCGTATAGTTGTGGCTGGACGCTTCCAAGAACCCCTGAGTTTCGTGATTATCGCGATGCAGGACTGCAGCAAACGCCAGAAGGCAGGCAGGCACTCTCTGTTCGCCGAACTCTTCTCAACCAAATAATGGGAGAAGAGCGTCAGAGCGAACGTCAAGCAGTGCTCGGCCAGTTGGTAGATTCTGACCCCGTAATATCGATAGCAAATATGATTACTAGGGATGGTGTGCACTATTACATTTCCAATCGTGTTGTGGTCCATCGAAGCGCTGCTGAGCGTGAAGATATCGCAGCAGAGCTTCGTGACGATACTTGTTTGAGAAGCGGTGACTTTCAAGGCTATCAGGCAATGAAAGATTTTTCAAGAAGCGCAGTTGCTCTTGTCCATGCTAAGCCAGAACATGTTCTTTCTCCATCATCAAAAGAGAAGTTCATGCTCAGCATACTATTGCTCGATGGGCCAGGATATGGGGGGGCTAAACATGTGCAGGTTCATGTGATGGATTAAGATATCCCCTCTTTGTTTTTAGTTATAGGGAGTTTTGAATATATAGACTAAGAGCATGGATTCGTGGCGCCACGAATTAGGATGACTTTTTCTATAACGCTAAGAATATCAGAACATTAATAAATTCATCATACCTGTTAAACTGATATGCCAATCAAAGCAATCATCCTCGACATGGATGGGACATTTGTAAACTCTGAGCGCATTCACACGAGAGCAGAGCATCTTGTCTGCAAGAAATATGGCATTCCGCTTCTTCCTGGCGAGCCATCGTATTGGAGGGGGATGCGAAGCAAGGACATTTTCAGAATGCTCATCAAGCGATATTACAAAACTGGATTAACTGAAGAGCGCCTTCAGCGAGAAAAGGAAAACTATTTTATGGCATTTGGTAAGGGGCATATTAAAGTATACCCTGGCTTTTGGCGTTTTCTTCGCCAATTTCGCCCAATGTACAAGCTTGCGGTCGCAACATCAAGCACAGAACGGCTTCAACGATTCATCTTTAAGGATCTCAAGATAGGAAAAGTGTTTGATGCGGTAATTACAGGTGATCATGTAAGGAATGGAAAGCCACATCCAGAGGAGTATACGGCAGCAATCCATGCGCTTGGGCTGAAGCCGAAAGAGTGTGTCGTCATCGAGGATGCCGACAATGGGCTTATTGCAGCAAAACGTGCAGGGGCTCGAACCATTGGCGTGGCGCAGACATTGCCGCGCAAACGTCTTTTCATGGCAGATCTGGTAGTGGACAAGCTAGCTGACATTACTCCTTCTACCCTAAAGCGGTTGGAACGACGTATTTAACTTTGTCAGGCTTTGTCACAAAGGTTTATAACTAACTATTATTTTCTGAGGGGTATGTCATACACTGATGAAGAACTTCAGCAGATCAGATCAGGCTTGCTATCGTTACGCCAGATATCTCAAGATGATGCTGTTCGTATAAGGACAATTTTTTCTGAGCGGCAATATCCGCCAACACTCCTCCCTTTTGCATACCTTCTCCAAGCGAATCCTGAATTGTTTGAAAAACTCTCTAGAGATGAGCTTGTTCAGCGATTTTCTTCTCTTGCCTTCTTTCCAGAAACGTACCCTTTGTTTTATGAGCATGATGTCGTTCCTGTGCTTGAATCAAGGCTTGGCAATCGTGGTACGACCGTCATTGTAAAACATCCTATCAAAACTGTCGTTATCAAGCCTTATCAAAGTAACAGGGAACCGGTAATTGCGCGAATTGCTGCAGAGGAAGGGGTTGGCCCTCAGCAATTTGGGAGTCTTGACGGATATATTACAGAAGCTTATGTTGATGGTGTTCCATTTTGCAGGCTTAAGGCAGATGCCCCGGTATATGAAATTGGAAGGAGAATTGGGGAGATTTTTACAAAGCTTCACCGACGAGGGGTTTATTACAATGACACTACACTCGATAATGACATGGGTGGGTCACACATTATTGTGCCAGCCCAGGGTCAGGCCATGCTCATTGATTTTGGGGTTGCACTTCAAACAGGTAATCATCATGCATGGGGCGATGAAGAGGTGATTGATTTTCTTCGAACCATGCCCTTGTTTGGCGCTACTGTCGGCTATGTTGGGGCATTGTCTGCCAAGGACATCAAGGGCTTTGCCGATGCCGGTAGAAGAGACCTTGAAACCATGACGCGAGATAACGTTCTTGATAGGGATATCCAGTTCATCCAAGAAGGGCTTTCAATTATAGCCATGAGATTAGGGGGCAGGTTTGCCAACCAGGTTATGGCAGGGTTTGAGAGTTCGTATAAGCGCGAGCCATATGCCGGATTTAGGTTGGGCAGGATGAATGGCCAGGAATAGAAAAAAAGAAAATTTTCACAACATTTATTTCCACAACATTTAAATCCTTTCTCTGCTTTTTCCTTTAACCATGCAAGAGGGCGACGCAACGATTTCGGTGTATGATGAGCAAGGCGACTGCATCGGTGAGAAGATCCGTGGAGAGGTTGACAAGAAACAAGATATCCTCAAATCAGTCCATATCCTTCTCTTTAACAGAAAAGAGGAGCTATTTGTTGTTCGTGTTGCAGGCCATGACTCTTTGTACCCTAAAATGATTGGCTGTTCTGCTGCAGGGCTTGTTCGGTCTGACGAAACAGTTGAGGAAGCAGCTATTCGAACACTTCAGCGAGAATTAAGATTGGGAATCAATGGTGAATTGGGGATCGATGGCAATCAACATGGCCTCCAGTACCATGGAGAGCAGTTTGTTTCTATGAATGACGTTAAGCGGTTTATGAACGTGTTCAGCATCGTGTTCGATGGTGATGCTGGCGTTGTTGACCTTAATCCAGACGATGCTGAAGAAGGCTGCTGGGTTTCTATTAACAAGCTTGATAAGAAGAGCTGCATGCCAACCCTTTTAGAGGCACTGCGAATGCTAAAACAGAATAGAAAATAAAGATTAGAAAGCAACGGGTATTTTTGAACTGTTGTTTGTTTTAGCCCCAAATACCGAGGATAACTCCCATCACGACAAGGACAACGAGCTCATGGGCTGTTGTGATGGCATAGAGCTGGAATGGCTTTCCATCCCATAAGACCATGCTGAGCTGTACTGTTGCAACAAAGCCAAGCCAAAGAAGAAAGCCAGTAAACGCCCCTTCTATCAGAGAATCACCACCAAGAATGCTAAGTAAAAATGCAAGAACAATTGCCATCACAAGCGTTGATATAAACGTGATAGCGTACACCTTTCCCATACCCTTTTGTTTTGCTTTTTCCATGTCCCTCTCGCTTTTGTTGCTGAGGCGCATCCATGCTTTTCCAAACAAGGCTGGAGAAAACCATACGGCGCCAATCGCGTAGCCAACAATAGCAGAGATAAGGACTGCAACCCAATTAAGCTGTAAAAATGCCATGTTCTGGAAGAAAGGAAAACAGATATATAAAGTAGATGATTCTCTAGATGCTATCGTTCATCTGGCATTATCTAATTGGGTATTATCTAATTGAGGTCTTCAGGATCAACTGCCGGTGGTGCGCCTTGCTGTGAGCCTCTCTGCTGCTGATGAATCAAGCGTCCTACGTGCTTGATGATAAATCTGGCAGATAAATAACCTCTTAATCCATTATGGGTTGCTTCAATAAGGGTTTGCTTGTCCTCTGCAGCATACACTTGTGCCCCCTCTTTTACACCTTCCCATGAGGTTGCCTCAAAAGAAAAATAGCCAAGAACAGTAGAGTTACGGGTTGTTCGAGGGCCATCAGCATGCTGCTCATCAATGTACAATCCTCTGGCAAGAGAAGCACCAGCGCAAGCGTACCCGGTACCATTTTTGAGGGCAACAACAACCGAGTCACGATCCCACCAAGTTGCCTGATCTCCCCCCTCTATTCGGGTAGCGTGCCTGCCGAGTAGAATCTCATCGAGCTTACTTGGTGAAACAAGTTCTCTTGCTTGGCGGCAGACGCGCGGGAAAGAGAGCTTGAATTCAACTCGCATGGCAGAGTCATAGAAGCCAAGCGTGTTGTCGTTTTTTACCAGGTCTGCTATGGCGCGCATTGCCCTGCCTGACTGATTATTTTGAAATAATGCGTGTATTGCTGCATACTGAGATCCAACCGTAACATCCTTTGCCATGTCGCACCAATGGTGATGGCCTAAAAGAAGCTGCTCTGTCCTTTCTGCAATCTTTCTAACATCGCCAGAAACATCGGAAAAATATAAGGAAGCAGGCTCTCTGGCACGATCATAGCTTTCACTCCCTTCATAGACACGGAGTATTGCTTGAGGGGTTAGTATGTCTTGCGGATTCATATCGCTGAAAGAAAAAGGGTAATTTATAAGGGTATGGGTGGTTAGGGCTCTGTAAGAAAAGTTATCTAGATTTTTTGACCAATCTTAATGTAGATTGCTGGAATTGGCGCTAGATACACTACACCCTGCATGTTCTTCTGGAAGTCGCATTCCAACCTGTTTAACCACAAATCTCGATGCCAAATAGGTTGAGAGCCCACTATGATTTGCCTCAATAACTGTTCTACTTCCATTACCAAGAGCTGCATACTCTTGTGCAGTGCCTCGAACATGATCCCAAGAAGGCACGTCGCGTACAAAGGTGCCGATAACGCTTCCAAGCTGTACATTAGCGAAAGCATTGCCATCAGCAATGCCCGGTGTTGGCATGGCAAAAAGAGCTTCTGTGGCTATGATCCCCCTGCATTCATATCCCCCATTACCTGGTGTTGCTATGACAACAACTCGGTTATTATACCAATTCGTGTGGTCTGCATCTTCCATACGAACAGCGTGCCTATGGAGAAGAACCTCATCCATGCGCCGTGGAATAAGAAGCTCTTTAGCTCCACGACAAATATTGGGAAAGCCAACCTTAAATCCTGCGTGCAATGCAGTATCGTAATACCAAAAACATGCTTCTGTTGAGATTTGATGAACAAAAGATATTGCCTCATCAAGTTCATCGTGGTCAAACATAAGTTGAGCTTGAGCGTAATTTGCCGCTATAGAAATATCATTTGATTCGCTACAGTCATGGTTATTATGCTGGCCAAGAAGAGCTCGTGTACGTTCAGCGATGCGGGAAAGGTCCTGTTGGACATCTGAAAAGTAGAAGCCTGCAAGCTCTCGGGCGCGGTCATATCGTTCACTAGAGTAATGTACGGCCATAAATACGTTTTGGTCTAGACCCGGATCATCCATAAACCTGCAAAAAAAGGGTAATTTATAATGGTATGGGTGACTAGGGCTCTGTAGAAAATCTTTTTTCATTTTTAGTCGTCAAATCGTTGTTTTTGACTAAAAAACACAGATTTTGGGCGCCGCCGTGATTTTCCAAGAAAATTCTCTTTTATTCCCCACCATGCCTGGGCGAGGTGGGGAATAAAAGAGACCTAAACAAAGTTTAGGCACGG
>JACOVM010000030.1 GCA_016177345.1 Candidatus Woesearchaeota archaeon
GTACATGAGAGAGCTTGGCATAAATTTAGTAATCTACTTTTACTAATCTACTTAATCTCCAAGCGCTTTGCTCGAATGCCATAACGCTGAACATGGCTCTTTTTGCATTCACCACATTGATAGCGAAAGTCAGTCTTTTTTGTTCCTTTCTTTCCTGTCATCTTCCATTTGGTAACTGCTGGCTTTGAGTAACGACCAAGATTTCCCATGCCACGAGCTTTTCCTCGTTTCCTAGCGCGGTGTTTTGAACCATACGAGAGGGAGGATGCGCCTTTCTTTTTTGCTGCGCTCAGCGTGTGAAGCGTGTGTTTCTTGCAATACGGGCAATATCTTTTTCTTGTTTTTGGAAGCTTCATGATGCCACTTTTTCAGCCTTACCTTTTTCCAGTAAGATGTCTGCCACTTGTTTTGGAAGGCTTGCCTGATCATCCTGGGCGTACGGTCCATAGATTTCTAGTTCCGGCCCTACGAACTTAGGCATTGGGCCCAGGAACCGTACAGGAACCCTATCTTGGGCAAGAATAGGGCTTGTTTTAAAAGCTTTTGGTTCTGGGACTGGTGTTGGGGGCTGCTGGATGTGTTCTTGGACTATTTGCCCTTCTCCTGCTAGGGCGACCTGCACAAGGGTGGATTCTTCCATTTGGCTAACTTGGCTAACAGGTGATGGTGCCGGGATTGGCTGAAGTGGCTGTTGTACTGCTGGCTTTGGTGCAATCCCTGCTGTGATGCCTATTGGTGGAGCGAACACTGGCAATTTATCTCCTATCACGCTTCTTTGCTTGTACTCTTGAAGTACGGTACTCATCTGCTCAAAGAGGCTTTCTTCATGGGGGAGCATGGCCTTTTTAGTGACTATGCCATGCCTTATCCTACTTTTGATGAGGGCAATGTCCATAATCTTTTTTTCACGCCGATGGTATAACTCTTCAATAATTTTCTTCATGTTTCGCAGCTGGTGGGTCAATTTGTCAACATCATCAAACGAAAGCCCTTGCTGCCGAAGCGCCTGTTCCTTCTCGTGAACAAGCAGGTTAGCGTCTTGAAAGAAAGTTTGCGGCAGCTCTTGAAGCTCCTCTTTATTTTTCTCTCTTCGAAGAAGGTCAAAGAGTGTTTCGTACTTTACAGTAAGTGTCTCGTCCCCCATGTGGAGAAGAATAGCAAGGGGATATAAAAAGTTTGTTTTAGGTCGTTGGCACTTGGTGGGGGTCTTAGCTGCTAAGTATTAAGCAAGGGGTTGTAGGGTGGAAGTGATTCCAACATATCAAATATCACCGTAACGTATATAAACACTCCTTTTCTTCTTTGATCATGCATTCTTCCATTATGCATTCTTCCTCAACGCCAGTGGCATCAGAAGGCGCTAAGCCTGCACACTTGGAATATCAGAGCATGTCCTTTTCTGACCTTGGCAGTTCTGTCAGATTTACCCTGCTTAACCTGTTCTTTGTTGATGTTCCGAAACAAGAGCTCCAAAAGATCGGCAATGTCACTGTTTTCGAGCATGCACTTGAATTTTCTTCTCCATCTCCCTCATCGCCTTTTGTATCCCAATCTTCTGTCGATCGAAAATTTAATTTTCTTCTTGCCAAGCACATGGCCGGCTTGAAAAATAGGATTTCTGGAAACCCAACCGTTTACATTCATCAACATTCCGGAATCCCTTTGATTGGAAACTTGTATTTTGGCATTGTTGATAAAGGAAGCACACTGATTGAGCTGAAGCCATTGACGAGCTGCAATGCGAACTGTGTTTTCTGCAGCGTTGATGAAGGGCCTTCCTCAAAGATGATACTAGATTATGTAGTGGAGAAAGATTATCTTGTTGCAGAGCTTGACAAGCTGCTTGCCATCAAAGACAAGCCGATAACCATCTATCTCAACCCCCAGGGTGACCCAACCTTATATACAGACCTTGTAGGATTAGTTCAAGACGTGTCTGCCATGCCCAAGGTTGAGCAAATCATCCTTATTACAAACGGGCTCCTCCTCTCTCCTGCGCTGGTAGAGAAGCTCTTCTCAGCAGGGCTGACGCGAGTTCATGTCTCCCTCAGCGCTATCGATCCAGAGATTGCAAAACAAGTCATGGGAAGCAAAGGATACAATGTCGATCGGGTTAAGGAGAATGTTGAACAGATTGCCCTGGTGCACGGGCATGATTCTGTACTACTCACTCCCGTTGTCGTTCCTGGAATGAACGAGAATGAACTGCCGAAGCTGATCGCGTTTGCAAAGCGCATTGGCTGCACAAAAATTGGCGTTCAGAACTTCATGACCAACCCACGTGGAAGAAACCCGGTGAAGCCACTGCCACTTGATGAGTTTAAGAAAAAAATGGTGGAACTGGAAAAAGAGCATGGAATTCAGCTTCTTGAGGATTACCGTCTTGAGGCGACTCCAGAATTGCCGAAGCCATTCAAGCGCGACGACGTGATTCGTGCCCAGATTATGTGCCCCGGGAGGTATCCTGGAGAAAAAATTGCAGTAAGCCATAACCGAAATATTTTAATACAACAATGCGACAGCGAGGGCAAGGTACTCGTAAAAGTCAGAAAATCACTCCACAACATTTTTGTTGGAGAAGCAATCCGAAATAAGCGATGATGGTAATCATAAGCGATAAGCGTAATCGATTGGCATATTAGCATTGGCACACTTAATAGGATGGTACAAATAGGATAGTACATTAAATAAATATGGTGCATCAAATAAGATTGTACATTAGATATATGAATAACGTGATATGATGGCTGTCCTCGGCGTGATCCAGCATTCTCTTCAGGAAGAGAATCCTCAGCAGGAGATTCACCAGCCATCAACCCCAGCAATTGCTTCTATCGTTGATATGCCTCAAAAAGTAGGCTCACCTATTAAGAACCAGCATATTAAAAGAATACTTCTTGGCGTGGTGACCTATCGCGGCCAGGAGTATTGCCTTCCATCGTTTTCTGCTACTCTTAATAACCTGCGCTGCCCTGCTGGCGTTGCTCTCGATATTTTGTTTGTTGATACGTCTGACGATGAGAAGTATGTCGATGTTCTTCGGGATCGCGGCTTCACTGCCATGCTGCTTGGGCACAGCGGATCTGGCAAAAGGACAAGAATCCAGAACATCGTCGACGGCAGAAACATGATTCGGAACGTTTTCCTGAAGCACCAGTACGATGCACTGCTGTTTGTTGATTCTGACGTGATGCTCCCCCCTGATGCGCTTGAGCGCCTGCTTTCCCACCATAAAGAAATTGTTATAGGTGTCTATCTTCATAACACGATTATTAATGACGCGCAGCATATCATGCCCGTCGTGTATGTTTTCCATGACAAGGAAAAAGGCCTGCTTCGGCAGCTTCGCCAGGATGAAGTAGTTGAGGGAAGGCTGATTGAGGCGGCAGCAGGAGGCATGGGCTGCGTTCTTATCACGAAGAGCGTCATGGAAAAAGTCCATCTGTTCCACACCTTATCTAAGAATTCAACCGGCGGAGAGGATGCTGCGTTTTACCAGGATGCATCTGCTGCAGGCTTTGCTATCTTTTGCGATACGAATGTCAAGTGCCTTCACGTACCTTATCCTGTTGGAGACGAACGAAATAACTACTTTCGATTCAGAAGAAAAATTGTGGAATACGAGAACACGGTCACATTTGGATAAACAATTTAGTTATCTCTTTCAGTTATCTCTTATTCGTTTAGCCAAGGGAGGTGGTGAGTAACGTACAGCCCCATGTCCTTTCCTGGCTCCATTGAAAGAATGTCAGGAATTGCTTGGAATCCATGGTTGTCTTGAAGGGTGCCAATGTTCTGGCGAAGGCGCTCCTGAAGCTCACGTACTTTATCATGCCGGCGAGCTAATGTTGGGCTTCCTTGTATCATATCACTAAGATACCCAAGGGCGTACCGTACCAGAAGGTCGAGGTCATGCATAACCCCCACATACGTTGTGAGATCGTCACTATTATCAAAACGTGTGCCCTGCACTGCAAATTGGTTTCTCATTCCCTCAAGATACACGCCGCCAGCCGGGGGATTCCTTATTGGCTCGCCATAGGGCTTCCACAGGTCTTTCGAATCAATGCGGGCGTGCGCGTCTCCATTACCCATCAGCACGATAAGCTCAATTTGAGATTCTGAGGCCATGAATGCCTGGAAAAACGGGTAGTATAAAAACGTTACTGCTTCTGAATCCTGCATCAGCCAGCATCATTCTTTCCTTGACCTTCTCAATTCCAGAAGAAGGATAGCAATTGTTGGGCTGAACTCGAGGCATTTTCCGATGAGGTAAAGGAGAGGGAACAACTGCGGGCCTAAAAATATGCTGGCAGCGAAGGAGACATACATTGTTGGAAAAAATCCAGCGAGCATGCTCTGCGCTGCAGCAAGCTTGGGGTACTTTGCCACTTTTATGACGACGGTCTGCAGCACTCCGATGACCTTTCCTATGCTTGATTTTTTTCCGAACCGATCTGTTATCCTGATCTGGTCCCTATGTGCGGTGACTAATGCCTGAAAAGGGCCTATTCTAGAAAAATCTGGAGGAACACCGCTGCGCTGCATTTCAGATATGACCCCGAGTAGGTAGGTATGCTGTTCTTGTACGTTTCCCAATATTTTTATGAACAACTCCTCGCTATAAATGATCTCTTTGTTTAATTCTCGGTACATCAGCTTTAATAGAAGGTCTATCTCCTCATATTCATCCTTATTTTGTCGGAGAAATGGGATCTTATTCTTTATTTTTGTTGACAGGGTTTCGTTTCTTATACGGTCCATGTCAGCTTGGAAATCGTTGAATATGCGGCGGGTATTGTCAAGCCCTCTCCTGCAGATCTCAAAAACACGCATCTCTCGATTGTAAGTTTCCAGAAGGGAATTCAAAATCTTCAGAATCTCATCATGGTTTGGCGCTGTATTTTCTTTGCTTAGCCTAACAAGACGATCGATACCATCTGCTTTTTTCTTCTCCAATGCGTTGATGATCCTTAACGCCTGAAATGTCTTATCCTTAATCTCTTTAAAATCCTTGAGGTACGTGCTCTCTACCATCATCATGCTGGTGAAAGATTATAATATAAATGTTGTGGTGGTGACTGTGTTTCAAAATCGTCAATGTGTTGTTTCTTGAAAGGATAATTGCGTTTATTAAGCTGTACCAGATCCTGCTTTCAAATCCTGCATCAGCCAGCATCACTCTCGCAAACTATCGTACGGACTTTTCGTATGGAAGAGGGCGGGAAAGGCTGTATGCGTATAGATGAGTGTTGTTCTTGGATCAGTATGGCCCAGAAGAACCTGGACTTCAGTCAGCGCAGTCCCATTTTCCATAAGGTGCGTTGCAAATGAGTGCCGCAAGGTGTGGGGAGAAACACGTTTGGTGATTCCAGCAGTTTTTGCTGCTTTTTTCAAAATAACGTCAACGGTCCTTGGATGAAGCTTTCGCTCTTTCTTATCAAAGCTACTGAACAGGAGATCACGGTCCTGAAGCCCCTGTTGTTCGATCCATTCTGCAAGGCCTTGCTGAAGCTTTTGTGCGATAAGAAACGGCCGGTCTTTGTTTCCCTTTCCATGCCGTACCCAGCCATACCCCTGTTGAACATGGAGGTCTTGTATTCGTACGCTCAGCAACTCACTCACACGAAGCCCAGCCGAGTACATCAATTTTAGCATGAGCTGATGCTTCATGTTCACTATAGTTCCAAAGATGTTCGTAATTTCTTCCTTTGTCAGAAAAACAGGAATCTCTCTTGGCGTCTTTGAATATATTATACCTGGTGTTATTTTTCTTCTCAGGCATTCTTCAAAGAAAAATTTGATCGCCTGAAGATAGACATTAATCGTATTTCCTGAAGCGCCTTGCTCAACGCGGTGGTAAAGATAATCCTTCACGTCTTGCTTGGTTATCAGCTTGATGTCTTTTTGCATGCTATTGAGAAATCTCTTTACACAATAACAATAGGTGCTAACAGTTCTTGCGCTATATCCTCTCCGAAGTGCTTCTCGCCTAATCAACTCATCTGGAATCATGCCTTTTTTTCTAAATGCTGTTGTACTATAAAAACGTTTTTTGCGGAAGAGTCCAGTGTCCTGTGCATTTTCGAAAATTTTACGAAATTATTGAAAATTTTTCGGATAGTTTTTA
>JACOVM010000015.1 GCA_016177345.1 Candidatus Woesearchaeota archaeon
GAGGATACGGGCTCCCGCAAAACGTGATCAGGACACGTCGCTTGGCAGCAGTGCCAATCACCAAAATTAAGATTCGGGACAGAGCCTGTGGTAAAGGCCTAGAAGCCAAAAGAAGAGAAGGGCAAGATAAAAGTTCGTAATTGTTTAATTCATAGCATTCCCTATTGGTCTTTTTCTTGCTTCGGCAGCTCCAGTCATTATTTCCACAATTCGGTCGAGCGCTGTATGCCTGGTATCCATGAAATAGGCTACTTGTTGTGGTATGGTCGTGAGGCTTTCTGAGGCTGCTTGCCTTGCTTCTACGGGAAGTGGAGTTCCAACAAGTTCGTCATATACTCGAATAGGGGGAACAGCAACGATGCGCCTACCGCTAATGCCTACTGTTCTTGTTTCACTATTGCAGCTAAAAATGTCAACATGAATTCGCTTGCCAACCTGCTCATTATGATATCTCCCTTCTGTCTTTGGAACATACCTTCGTTCCATTGCAAGAATAAGGTCGTATCCATCGTGTGGTTGGAATGGCTTCATGCTTTTTGGAAGGTACTGATCAGAAATACCTGCTCCTCGCAGGGCTTTGTCCCGTATACCTATTTGATGCTGCATTCGAAGAGGCCGAATAACAGCATAGAGCCTGCGCATATCATCCTTATCCTTATTTGATAATTCCGCAATCTTTTCTGGCGTCACTCCGCCACTGAATTGTGCATAGTAGACTGCAACGTCCTGAATAAGCTCTGGCGGAACAACGCCATCCTCTTCAAATGCATGGCAAAGAAGGGGGATAATCCTCGATGGCGCCTCAGTATTTGTGGTGATAAGCTCCACGTCAAGGCCGCCGCTCGTAACAGAAATACGATCACTAAGCTCTCTTCGCTCTTCATGAAGAACAGAGGCCATTACTGCTTCAAAGATCGGCCCACGCAAGATATTAGCAGAGCCAACACCAGCAACACGAAAAGGAGTTCCGTTCATCTGACATTCATCACATTTTTGGGATTTACCAAAGGATTCACCTGCCTATTTATGGGGTTTATTTAAGGTTTGTGGTAAGTACCAATGCCTTTTCTTTCCTCTTTGGCACAACTATTAAGCCATATCGGAAAGAAAAGGCATTGCTTTTTAAGAATAGCCATCCGTATGTACAACTACGTCGACGTGTAGGGAGGGGTTCTGAGCAAGACTCAGAACCCCAAAAGTAATGGCGAACACGAGATTTATGCTTGCCCTCGCATCAAGCTATTGGGCTGCGGAGATACAGCAGGGAGGGGCCACGCAAAACTCGCCTTCGGTATCATACACTATAAAGGATGCTGGAACAGAAGACATGCGAGTTTTGTGCGATTTTTGTATGATCTTGCTCGACAAACATTATATACCACTTCATTCATCTTGTTTTCCATGACTATCATCGCCCTTGTTGGGATGCCAGGGAGTGGAAAGAGCACGGTTGCTGCTTTGCTGGAGAAAAAGGGGTTTGTGCGCGTACGGCTCGGGGATATTGTTGATCAGGAGCTTCGGCAGCGCAGCATGAAGAGGTCAGAAGCGACAGAGAAAATTGTCCGAAATGAGATTCGTGACACTCATGGCATGCACGCTTTTGCGCTCTTAAACCTTCCACGAATCAAAAAGGTTCAAGCACGGGGAAAAAACATCGTTATTGATGGCATGAAGAGCCTTGAAGAGTTTGAATTTCTCAAGGAAGAGCTTCGAGATTTTATTGTTCTTGCGGTCCACTCGCCAAAGGCTGTTCGCCACCAGCGCCTTCAGCACCGGCAAGAGCGGCCATTAACAAAAGAACAAGCAGAAGCTCGTGATGCCGAGGAGATTGAGAAAGCAAACTGCATCGGCCCAATTGCGCGAGCTGATGCAACCGTGATTAACGAGGGGAACGTAGAACAGCTGCGGAAGAACGTTGATGCGATTCTTCGGGCGCTGGAGTGATGCCTGGTTCGGCATGTCCATTCTTGTAAAAGTCAACAATGGCTACAGAATAAGGGCCGTTGATGTCACTTGTTTCCTGATACGTTTCTTCCCTGATCAAAAAGGATGACGCGCCGCGTCGCTGCGCAGCTTTCCCCGCACGATCTTCTAATGCATGGCGAAGACGCTCTCCGTAGCCAGGATAGCCTCGAACATAGACGGAAAAATAAGGATCGGGATTCCTCTGGCTGTTCTGGTTAGTAACTGCAGAGATGTCTCGGGAAGGAGACCTATTCGCCATAGCTGGAAGCGCTGCATCAACTCTTTCTGCAAGGCCAAGTTCTCGAACAACCATGCCCTCACCTCAAGGCCAGCACGAGAAGCAAACAGAAAATGAGGGATAAGGAAGTTTATAAATTTTTTTGCAGAGTTAAGGTTGAAGTTTTGGTAAAGTCGCTATGCGCTGCAGATAATCTGAGATTACCTTTACTCCTTTTTCTGCCTGGCTAAATTTGAATTCTTCATTTGGCGCATGATACCCATCATCCACCCTGCTTATTGCCAGCAATACAATAGGGGCTTGTGGAAAACGCTCTTGAAATACAGGAAGGGCGCCAATAGTTCCGCCACACCCATCATACACGGGCTTTCTTCCAAATCCAACCTCACAAGCATCAGCAGCTGCTAGCACGTAAGGGTTATCTATGGCAACAGAGACTGCCCTACTCCCTTTTACTTTTTTGACATCAAGCTTTACATTAAGCAAGTCAAGTTGAGCGAGATAGTGGTGGAGATGCCTTTCAAAATACGCAAAAACTGCATCTGGGTCTTGCTGCCCAACTAGTCTCATAGTGACTTGGGCACTTGCCATAGGTGGAATCTTTGTTCCCTCCAATCCCCCTTTATAGTTGTGGATTTCAAAGGTTGGTTCAAACCAATTGCGTCGAAGAGCGTCAAGCGTACTCTGGCGATAACAAGCCCCGGCACGGAGATCTCGTTTGTATCGCTCAAGATCAAATCCATCAGCGACTTTTTGGAGGTTTAGTTTTGCTTCTCCTTCAATACGCGGAACTCCGTCATAAAAAGTGGGGATATTAACTTTTCTTGTTGCCATATTATAGCAGGAAGCTAAAACTGTGGTTAGAACATTCATCGGGTTAACGGCAATTCCCCCGCCAAGTCCAGAATGAATTGCCTGCGTTCCTGTTGTTACGGTAACTTCTGCAGCCAGTAAGCCTCTCAAAGAAGAGGAGATAGCTGGATTGTCACCCTGGAAAACAGTGTCGCATACTAAGATGGAGTGGGGTGTTGGGAGCAGTTGCTGGTCAATGCTTTCTTGAATGAGCTTATCAAAACCAGTGCTTCCCGCTTCTTCTTTTGTTTCATGCACAAGCGCAACATTTACCTTTAGTTTTCCAGCAGCGCGGAGATAATTCACGGCATGCAACGTGGTTAGCATCGGCCCTTTATCATCAGTTGCTCCCCTACCAACAATTTTTTCATCAGTTACTGCTGGCAAAAATGCCTTTGTTAACCAGCCCTCTCCCTCTGGCTGAACATCAAGGTGATTATACACTATAATCCAGGGAGCATTTGGGTCTACTTGCAGCGTTGCCACCAGCCCTGCTACAAAATTCTCAGAAGGGTCTCCTTTGCTTTGCAGAATATGAGTGGTAAACCCGTAGCCTCTCGCAATACTTGCTGTTTCTTGGACAATTCTTAGCAAGTCTCCAACATGTTCAGGCTCTTGGCTGCTGCTAGGGATGGCAACAAGCCTCGCAAGCTGCTGCCGAAATTCAGGCATTGCATCCTTGAGATAATCATCGATGTTTTCACCCATCCATCTAAGGAGTTGTGTTATGTTATTTAAAATTATGCATTTTAAGTATGTGCATAGCATCCTAAGGTCGAAACTCCACCAATATTCACCTTCGAGCGCGTCGCGGGGGGTTGTCTCCGAGCGTAGCGAGCGAGATGCCAAAAATCCGCAGATTTTTGAGCATCCCCTACGGGGACGCAGCGCCATCAGGCTCACGTCAAGAGTTTCGAAGATGCTATGCACATACCATTTTAAAGTTACCTTGCTGCTGTTTTTTTCTTCTTTTCTCCCTCACTTATTAGGGGAGAAAAGAAGAAAAAAACAGCAGAATGGTGTTCTAGTGTGATAGCAAGAGTTAGTGTACCTTTTCTGAAATACTGATTATCTTTTCTCTTGATTTTGCGCCATGAGTAATTTGTACTTTTTTCTTCAGCAGCTTTGAGAGAAAGTTGATAAGTTCCTTATTTGCCTTATCCTTCTCCGGCGGTGCGGCAACAGCAATGCGAAGCGCTTTTCGTGATTCATACCAGCCGAGAATCTCACTTCTTCTGGCATTTGGTTTAACGAGTATGGCGATACGATTATTCATGAGGTGCTTTGAGATGTCAGTTGTTTTGTCCATCGTCTACTCCAACGCAGCAATATTTATAATGATTTTTGTTTTCTTCAAGGCATGATTCGCTTTGATTTAGAGAGCATTGCATCGAGGTTCGATGCAGTGTTTATTGACGCGAATGTTTTTGCAATAGGCCAGCTTCCTCAACAAGTACGAGAGCTTCGGCATACCCAAGAGCTGTCACCCTATCTCGACCAGTTAGGAAGGGCAAGAGAGCGCCTTTCTGACATGAGAGGCGGAGTTTCAAGCGGAGTTTCAAATTCTCCTGTTTATAATTCCCCTGTTTATATTACCTGCCTTGTCAAGCAGGAACTGGAAATAGCGCTTGGCATGGTGAGTGGCAGCATTGCTCACTTTGGGCGCCTAGTAAAAAGGGAGGGGATGCACGAGCGATTGCGCTACGCTCCGCAAATCATTCGCCTAACACGGCTTGCGGCAGAATTCAGCCATCTTGTTCAAGAATTTCCAGTTTACCCCCTCGATGGGGTGCCAATCCCCAGAGTTCCAGGAACCCCATCAGAAGCAGACGCGTCTCTTATTGCTGCGCTCTTCCATTACGCAACAGCGCATCATGGCAAGACAGCTGCTGCAGTGAGCTACGATAAGGATGTTGTAAAGGCATACCGCTCTATTGCCCGGCAGTCCAGCATATCAGAGAATGTGTTGAATCGAACAAGAGTAGTCTGGTACGCACCAAGAGAAAAAACAGTTCTCGAACTTACCGTGGAAGAAGCAGCAAAGATTGGAAGGTGAGAAAACAGTTTCATTATCAGTTTATTATCAGACAGTATCAACTAATTTTGATGGTATCTTAACCGCTATTCCTTTAGGTGGCGGGTGTTATTTAGTTTATCTCTAATCATATTAATCTGTTCTTCTGTTATTTTTTCTATAACCTCTTCCATATTGAGAACAAAACTTTTTGCCGTCTCTGAATCTTTCTTCAGTTTATCCAAATCAATTTCTTGCGTTGGATAATATTGGGCATCAACACGTAACTCTTTTGCTAGTTGAAGTTCATTGTAAAAATGCCCTTCAATCAATTCTTCATCAACAAAGAGAAAATGCATAAGTGAAATAGTGCAATCATGTATTTCTGATTTTATTCCACATTTTTGGAGCAGTGCGTAGAAAGCAAAATAACGAGCATAATACGCTGTTGTTGAAATCCAGTCAATTTCATCTTTTTCAGCAGCAGATTCTAGCATATTCAAACTGCTTTTTGATTTCTTAATGTAGACATCACAAAGGGTGTTATTTTGTTCTTCTAATTTAATACCTCTTTTCTGTTTGAAACACCACAAAACATGGATTTTTTGATCTTTATCTTCTTTCATCATAATATCTCCAAAGGGCATTAACAAACTGTTCGTTATTTTGTAGAATGAGGTGATTTTTAATTATTTCTATAAA
>JACOVM010000016.1 GCA_016177345.1 Candidatus Woesearchaeota archaeon
CCACAACACGACATACTGTTTCTGTTCTTCTCGCCAACCTTGAAGGCAAGGGGCACATCGCTGTTCGCCAGGCAGGCATGGCAAAAATCCACTACTGGACAGAACGCCAGCAGGAAAAAGAGCATTCTATTCCAAAGCTAAGAGAGTATCAATCAGTAATCAACGCTATCGAAAAAAACAGCCAAGGTTATACTGTTTCAGAGCTCGCTTCTGAATTAAAGATTACGAGGAATACGGTTGCCATCATTCTTTCCTACCTCGGAGGAGCAGGAAAGATAACCATTCGCCAGGCGGGCATGGCAAAAATCCACTACTGGAAGAATACCAGAGCATAAAAGATATGAAACAAGAACAAAAGCACTGGAACTGGAAGAGCATAACGCTCGTGATGGCCATGATTCTTGCACTTCTAGGCATGGCCATGCTCCACACGCCAGTCACGGGCTTTGCTGTCTACGAAGTTGGACAGCCAATTACTGAAGAGGTTATGTTTGAACAGCAGGTCATGCCACTTGGAACATTGGTTGTTATTCTGACTGAAAACAAGACGTATGAGAAGAATATCGTCGGCTATGCCGGAGAAGCTCATGAGATCCAGTACCAGAATGAAACAATGTACGGATATGATAGCTCTCTCGTGTTTAATGTATCCGATCTTGGAGTAGAACTGCCCCCAGGAGAACATACCCTTGTTGTACAATTACGATATGACCAGGATGTGCTGGATCAGAAGGAGGTACAAATTAAAGTTACAGAGCAAGCACTACAAACACCACAACAAACAACAGATCAACAACAAGGCCAACCACAGAACCAGACAACTATAGGATCCCCAACAAAAACATCTCCGACCACGGTAGGGGATCAACCAATTGAGGAAGAACCGCAAAATACCCCAAGGATTGCTGGCCATGTTAGCTGCGGGGATACTATAACAGCGAATACTATTCTGGATGGCAATGTGGACAACAGTAGTAATGGCTGTAGAGGAAATGGTATCTTTATTGGCGCAAGCAATATTATTCTTGACTGTAATGGCTTTACGATCAGAGGGGATAATTCTAGTGGGGTTGGCACAGGTGTACAGTCAAATGCTGGAACAAAAACAAATATAACAATCACGAATTGCAGCATTTCAGGGTTTAGTGATGGTATAATCCTTGGTAATTTTATAAATACGAATATCACCAATTCTAATATCACTACTGAACGTATATATGCTATAAGTATTGAGACAACAAATGGAAATATCACCATCTCAGGTGTTATTGCGAATTCTACATCTGGAATAGCAGATACAATATATATCCAAGAACATTACACTGTTGTAACAAACAGTACCATTATTTACAATGGAAGTAGTGCTTCAAGGGCAGCAGTACGAATAGCTTCTGATAATAACAGTTTCCAAAATAATACCATAATCTCTACAACACAAGGGATCGGTATTTTGTTCTCTTCTGGAGACTGGTCAAATTTTACAAACGATGCTATTATTACCCATGATAGTGATGGACTATCAATAACATCATCAAATGGACATAAGTTCATTGGCGTGACAGTTAATGCCACAAGCACAACTGCGGCTAATGACGACGCAGTATCAATAGCTGCTAATGATATCACTTTTATTAATAGCAGCATCAATGCAAGGGGTATTAATAGGGCACTTTATATCGCTTCAGGATCACGAAATAACTTTACAAGATGTAATATTAGCAGTAATGGTTCTACCGTAGACGCCGCTAGTATTGATGGTAATAACCATGTCTTCGCAAGCAGCACGATAACCTCCGTCGGAGGAAATGCCATCGATTTTAATAACGCAGATAATGTTACCGTATCTGACTCTGTACTTAGCGCGATTAGTAATGAAGGAATCACGCTTATCACCAATGCAAATAACAACACCTTTGTCAATGTCACAATCGAGTCAAATAGCAGTGTTGCCGCTTCATTATCAAGGGCGAATAATAATTCTTTTATTAATGTTAGATTTAATACATATAGTGGCACAGCGTTGCTTCTTGAGGATGTTAGCAGCATTGGGTCGAACGACAATTATTTCAGCGGCTGTACATTCAATACAACAACAGGAATTGCAATAGATATTGATACGTCCAATAATAATACTTTCTTTAACATCACCACAAATGCCTCAAGCGGCAGAGTCTTGCGCTCCATAACCGGAACAAATAACTACTTTGAGGATTGGTACATCCCTAATAATTTTGCAATTGGCCTGTACAGCTCTTCGAATATCTCTGCAAGAAATGTCACCTTCAGGAATGTTAATGGAAGCGTGCATTTCGAGCAGTTCAACGCAACAACAGGATCGTTATTTAATACATCTCTGCAAAACTTCAATATCACCTTCAACCAAACATACATCAACTCAAGCTCAGCTCCTGCTCTTAACACCACGGCAACAATAGTGCTCTACAATATCACCTACCCAAACATTACTATACGTTATGACCCTGAAAATGATGGAACCTTCACCGAATGTCCAAGCACTATTTGCACAGTAGATAACTTTAGTAGTATATTAGACCGGGCTGTGTTCAACGTCACAGGCTTCTCCTCTTACCAGACAAGTGAAAAAATAGATTGTGGGCTAAACATCACAAGTACAACACAACTCCGTACAAATATTAACACCTGTTCTGGAGATGGAATCAATATGGCAGGAAATAATATCGAGCTTGATTGCAATAATTATGATATTGTTGGTAATAGCAGCAACACCAGCAGCATTGGTATCAATGTTGATAGTAGAACAAACATTACCATTAGAAACTGCAATGTCACCGGATTTGATCGTGGACTAGTGATGGACACAACAATAACTAGTTCCGTATTTAATTCAACCTTCCAATCATACAATCTTGATAGGGGGATTAATCTTATTGATTCAAAAAATAATACGTTCTTTAATGTAACAGGACGATCAAACAGCAGTGCAGGAATTGAATTGGAGGGTAGCGGGAATAACACCTTTATTCTTGTCGAAGGGCATTCGACATCTGGTAGGGGCGTCTATTCTGGATCTGGTGAAAGTACTGGAAATCTCAACCAACACAATGTATTCATGAACGTTACTGGAAATTCTTCATCAAGTTATGCCATCGATACTGGAATTGGAGTTAACCAAACCTTTATTGATTGTTATGCTAACTCAAGCTCCTTCCCGGCATTTGGGATTAACAGTGATCATAATAATATCACGAGATGTACAGCAGTAACTATTAGTGGCACAAATGCTATTGCATTCACTGTAGGGAATGGAAATGATGGAAATCTTATTGCAAGCTCAACGGCGATAAATACAGGTGGGACAAATGCACGAACAATCCAAATTGGTGGAACAAATAATACCCTTGTGAATATTGTTACGTATAAGCTCGGTGGAACTGGAGCGCCGTTAGACATAACTGGAACAAATAATACCATCATCAATGTCACAACCTATGAGAATGCATCACAAACTAGCATAAGAATGAGTAGTGCAGACAATACAAGCATTCTCAATAGCACTGTCCATGGATCTATCAGACTAGATACCAGCTCAAATAGGAATTACTTTTATAATACCTTCATTAATAGTAGCACATCAGTAGGAATACTATTACGAAGTGCAATCAACACTACATTCAATGACGTCAGCGTCAACATGACAGGTTCAGGAACTGCGCTACTCATTGACACCGATAGTAATAGCACCGTCATCGATGGCTTCCTCCTCACGAACAATTTCAATATAACCGTAGATAGCACATCAAACCTCTCTGGAAGAAACGTCACCTTCTTCAATGGCAATGGCAGCCTTAACTTCCCAAGCTTCACCATCAATAAAACTACTGGCTTTAACACCAATGGAAACCTCAGCATAACCTTCAATAGAACCAATGTAAGCAGTACAAGAATTCCACAACTCAACGTTTCAGCAAAAATAGTGTTGTTTAACATTTCAAGAACGCTTAATCTCAGCAACATCAGCCCAATGTATGACCCCGAAGACGACGGAGTATACACGACATGCCCGGCAACGATCTGCACCGAAGATTCCTACAACTCAACAACTGGAGATTACACGTTTAATGTTACGGGATTTACATCATATAGCGGCGCAGAAACACAGGATACGGCCCCGCCAACAATAGCTGGGCTTGTTCCTGCAAATAATACCTCCAGAAACATCAGCACAACGATAGAAATTGCTGCTAATGTTACTGATGAATCTTCCATTAATTTTGTGCGCGCCAACATCAGCCAAGTGAATGGAAGCACTGTTCTTCTCACGTTAAGCCAAGCTGGCGGGACACCAATCTACAATAATACATACACCGTTCCAAATATCACCGGCCTCTATAATACGACGATTATTGCAAATGATAGCGTTGGCAACATCAATAACCAGAGCAGCCAGTTTAATGGTGTCGACCAATTACCGCCAAGCATCACAAACGTTGGCTGCACACCTTCAGCTATCACAACCGGAAATAGCACCATCTGCAATGCAACCATAACAGACCAGATTGTTCTTTCAGCAGTCTTAGCAAATGTAACCTTATCAAATGGAACAATAGAAACACAAACAGTCAACAACAACACGCCAAACTTCTGGGTCAACTTCAGCAATACCCAGCTTAATGGAACGCACAATGTCACCTGGTCAGCCAACGACACGAGCAACAATATTAACAATACCCAGACAAGAGCAATCCTCACCGTTAACGACACGTATATTCCATCAGTAACAGCCCTTGTTCCTGCAAATGGAACCTTGTTCAACTTATCATACACGATAGAAATTGCAGCGAATGTTACTGACAATGGCACCATCAGCAGTGTCCAGGCCAACATTACCCAGCCGAATGGAACTGCAGTTCTCGTTACGCTTAGCCAAGCAGGAGGAACAAGAATCTACAACAGCACCTACACCATCCCCCCAATCGAAGGGAACTATAACCTTACTATTGTTGCAAATGACACGAACGGAAACACGAACAGAAGCCAAGCTACCCTCTTTACCAGCAATGTGTTCTGTGGTGCAGCAATAAACAGGACAACAACGCTCAATGCAAACATGACTGCCTGCACAGCAGACGCAATTGTTCTTAATGCAAATAATATCGTCTTTAACTGCAATGGATTTGACATTACCAGCCTCGGAACAAACTCTACAAGTGCAGGGATACGGGCATCATCACGAAATAATGTTACCATCCAGAATTGCAACCTCTCCTGGTTCGGAAATGGCTTATTCTTCACCTCAGTAACCAACAGCAGTATTACGAACGTGAATATCACGACGAATCTCAGCAGAGGTCTTGATCTTGATTCAGGCACTGACAATAACACGTTCTCAAACATCATTGCACGAGCAAATGCAAGTAACGGGTTGGAGATTGCAGGCGACAACAACACCTTCATCAATGCTGAGGGCCATTCCACCACCAATATCGGCGTGCGGCTTGCAGCAGGAGATAATAACGCGCTAAGCCAGCTTACTGGAAATTCCTCAACCAGCACAGGAATTGCCTTTGTTAACGCAATTAACAATACTGTTATTGGGTGCACTGGAAACTCAACCTCTGGCGCAGGCATGTTCTTCACGACAGACGCAACAAGGAATCTTGCAAGAACATGCACCGTGTACTCTGTCTCCGGAGCTACGCTGCGATTTGGTGGTAGCGCAAGCGCTAATCTTGTTCAAGATACCACAACGATCTCTGATACGAGCTATGCAGGCTATCTCCTTGGGGCAACAGTAAACAATTCATTTAGCAATGTCACCTTCGATGCTCGCGGGGCATCAGCTTCTCTTCGCATAGAAGATAGTGGAACAAGAAATAATACCTTCACTAATATTACGGTCTTTGCAAATACCGGAGATGCCATCGACATCAATGCCGCAGGAAACACAAGCATCAGCTCCAGCAGAGCGCATGCCAACAACGGGCGAGGAGTCTACTTAGAAAATGGAACAAGCGGAACAATTATCAGCTCCTTGTTTGCGAATACGACTTCGGGAACAGCGCTCCACATTAACGCATCTAATAATAATACTATCATGGACGTTCAGCTGAATTCAACGACAGGAACCCCATTGAATATCAGCAGCTCATCAGTTAACACGACTCTTGGAGGAATATTGTTCTCTGGCAATTTCAATGCTTATATCGATAATGCGTCATCAGCAAACTTCAGCAACACCACGTTCAGAAATGGAAATGGGTCATTAAGGTATATGGACATTGATGTCGATACAACAACCAGCCTCAATGCCGGTGGGTATATCAGCATCACCTTTAATCGCACCTCTGTCAACCAGAGTGGAGCTCATATTCTTTCTGCGCCGGCAACAATCACGATTATAGGGCTTTCAGCGCTCTTAAACCTGAGCAACATCACTCTCCTCTATGATCCAGGAAACGGATTTGTTGGCTGCCCGACAAATATCTGCACTCCTGACTCGTATGATAGCACAACAAGAACGCTCGTGTTTAACGTGACAGGATTTACTGCTTATGCCGCTGTTGCAACAGGCCCACCAGAAGAAGAACCAACCACGAGCCCCTCATCCTCGCCATCAGGAAACGTTCCAAGTGGAGAGCCGGCTCCAACAGCTCCTGCTCCAGCATCACCAGCACCACCAGCAACTGCTCCGCCTGCTGCTCCAACTGCAGAAGCGCCAGCAGTTGCCCCAGCCGCAGCCCCTGCCTCAGAAGCACCTGCCATCAGTCCTGGAGCAGCTCCCGGCCAAGCAGTAGCAGCAGCATTGAGCGATGCCCGAGGGAGAACAAGAACAACACCAGTGCAGTACGCCTACGCAGCACAGGTATTATCTTTCCTCCATGACAACAAGCCTATTTTCCAGAAAGGAATGATCATCCAAAAGCCGCTGCTCTGGTCCTATTATTCTTCAACGCTCGCCTTTACAATTAAGAACAGTGCAAATGGAGAGCTGCACAATCTTGAGCTTAGGGTTGGAACGCCAGACACAATCACCTTATCAAGTATAACCCCACAAAGTATTGGCACCCTCAAACCCGGCGAGGAAGCAACATTCGACGTAAAAATAAAAACAGGAGAGGTAACCACAGCACAGGAAGTTATTGTTATCCTTGAGAGCGATGAATCTTATAATGAGTACACGTTCTACCTCTTCCCAAGGCCAGCAAGCGAAAAGCCAATTGTTCGTGTTGGCAGATTCCACTTCTCCACGCAATCGCTCTTCTTTAGTTTCCTGATAGGAACTCCTCTCTTGATCATCCTGAACTGGATCTTCGGGCAAGCGTTTAATTCAATCTCCAACATCTTCACTGGCCTTCTCTTGAAAAGAGCGCTGGCTGATGAGAAGAGCTTGCGGGAATTGCTCAAAAATAACATGATCAGGCATTACAGAAGAATTTACGTTATTCCTTCTGTTTACGAGAAATACAAGACGGCATGGAAGAATCTAAAGCCAATCCCGCTCAAAAAGATACGAATGAGGGAAGTTGCAGAGCTTTCCAAGCAAAAAGGAATCTCCACAGAGCTCGCCACGCTATTGACGTATGGAAGAAGAGGATTCTTGTTTTCTACCATCCAGATTGCCAAGCCAAAAATATTTACGGTAGAGCATCTAAGCCCGTACGCCAAGGAAGAGCTTGAAAATCAAGCGAGTATCCACTCGGCACATGATACCATAAAGACAGCAATAAAAGTATTCTTCAGAAACATCCATAAGCGATTGGAAGAGATAGCCTCGTTATTCAAACCAAAGAAGAAAGAAGGTATGCTCTTTGGAACAAAAGTAGAGCAGCAATGTTCCCGCTTTGGCAGCCTTGGGCTTGTGCTCTATGACATCGTAAAAACAGCATTATGGTTCGCCTCAACACCGTTCCAATTCGTATATCACCTTGTCGAGGTCTTAGGAAGGACAGCAACTATAGCAACCAAGAAACTCATCACCCTTTTTGGTGTTCCATTCTACAAAAAAGTAGAAGCTGCCTCAAAAACGAGACAAATCAATAATTCATTAGATAAGCTCCAGCAACTGGAAAAAGAAATTGACGAACGAAAGAAGAAAGAAGAGTTGCTGCAAAAGCAGGCTCAAGAAAAAGCAGCAAGGGATAGATTAGGTATGTATAAGCCCAGTAGGCCATTAGATAGCTTGCGACAAAAAACAATACGCTACCTGAACCATCACAAATCAGATCAGGCGTTCAATAAATCACTCCATGAATTGGACAGATTAGGGGGCACTCACATGCCAAAATTACAGCTGAAAACCCCGCCATCACAAACAGAGGTACCACAAAGCAGGCAATATAATGACATCAAGAAGCAAATCGATGATATCAGCAACATACCACAACTATCACCAAAATCAATTATTCAAAAGGGGATCAATTATGGAAAGCAGCAGGAACGGAGAAAACAGGCAGAGCAAAGAATGCTCAACATCAACACCAGGCTCAGTGGTGACTTCAGGGATTTAGAAAAATTTATTAATACGGTTGAGCGATATAGGAAAAGATAATGGTAGAGGGTAAAGAAAGACAATGACAAAAGTGAGAGTAGCAAAAGAGAGGGAAAAACCAGCGCCACCTGGATTTATCAAAAGGCTATTGAACTGGGAATGGTATCATCAGCACTTGCGAAAGCAAGAAAAAGTAGAACAAACCTTAGACGTTGGGCTGTTTGGGCTGTACAGAATTATCGCAACAAACAAGAGGATTATTATTGTTAAGCGGTTTCCAAAGAACCTGATCGAGACTGAATATGAAAATGTCGAGTTTGCGGAATACTACACAAATGTTTCTTGGCTTATTGGAATGTATTCTCTTGGGCTCATCGTGCTAACTGTTTTGTTTACTATTAATCACCAGAGGATTATGGATAAACTGTTTTTTTCTGTTCCATTCCTAGAGCCTCTTCTCGGAGCGACAATCTGGGGAGGACTGTCTTATGGAGCAGCGCTGATCATTGCAGCGCTTGGAATAGGAGCTGTTTATTATGCAGGAGCGTTTAGCACCTCTCTTTTTGGAAGGCTCCGCATCCTCCTCTTTGGCCAGCCACCAATTGACATGGTGACCAAGATGTCCCAAGAAATGCAGGATTTTATCCAGACCGTAGAGCAGCGCAATCCAACAAGGTCACAAGCTCCTGTTATTAAGAAGGTCTTTAATGTTCAGCGAAGAAAGGCAGGAAAAGCAAGGAGGAGTGGAAAGCAGCACTAACGTTTATATACCTCTTCTCTCTTTTTGATGGTATGAAACGATCGCCAGCACAAAAAGTTCTTTTTTCTTCAACAAGAAGATACCTTATCGAAGATTCTACCAAGGATTTTCACACTAGCGAGGGGTTTGTCGCAACAAAAGACCTCCAGAAAGCAGGAAATGTACAAACCAATACTGGCAAGCAGTTTATTGTTCTTCCAGCATTATTCACAGACCAGATTGATCGACTTCACCGCCATGCCCAGGTTATCACGAGGAAAGACATTGGGCTTATCATTGCTGAAACCGGCATTGGCGCCAAGGATCTCGTGATTGATGCTGGCGCTGGAAGCGGCATGCTTTGCTGCTTCCTTGCGCGATATGCAAAAAAAGTGATAACGTATGACGTAGATGATCGTAGTATTGAGGCAACGAAAAAAAATGTTGAAAAGCTCAGGCTCAAGAATATTATTATCAAAAAGAAAGACGCTTATACTGGATTTGATGAAAAAAATGCTGATCTTATAACGCTGGACTTGCCATCACCCTGGAATGCATTGGCAAGTGCAAAAGCGTCGCTAAAGCTTGGCGGCTTCCTTGTCTCTTATAACCCCCATATTATTCAAAACCAGCGAATGGTGGGAGAAGCAGAACAGAGCGGGTTTACTCATCTTAAAACAGTGGAATGCATTCTTCGAGAATGGGCTATTTCAGAACAGCAATGCCGCCCAAACTTTGATGCTCTGGGCCACACTGGCTTTCTGAGTTTTTTTAGAAAAATAAGATGAACAAGGCAGAGATTGAATATAATGAAAATGCCGCTGCGAAAAGAAATCCGTGTCATCGGCTTTGATGATGCCTCATTCGATAAGTTCAATGACAAGCAGACGCTCCTTATTGGGGTCGTGTATCGAGGAGGCCAGTTCATGGATGGAGTTATTTCCTCCATTATTGAGGTTGACGGAAACAACGCCACTAGTGTCATGATTCAGCTTGTTCAGTCCTGTAAATTTCAGCCGCAGCTGAGGTGTATTCTGTTAGATGGCATTGCTGTCGGCGGGTTTAACATTATTGACACGCAGCAGCTTGCCGAACAAACAGGGATTCCTGTGCTGGTAGTTATTCGAGATTATCCAAATATCCCCCAGATACATGCGGCGCTCAAAAAATTAGGGATGGAGAAAAAGATCATACTCCTGGGCAAAGCAGGGCCTATCGAACAAATCAGGAAACTGTATGTTCAGCGAATCAACCTTTCTTCTGAAGAAGCAAAAGAAATATTAGAAATTACGTGTACTCATTCGCATATTCCAGAGCCACTCCGTATCGCTCACCTTATCGGGCAGGGGATCATGATGGGAGAGAGTAGGGGGAGGGCTTGACTAGTGGAACATCAGTGTTCGAACATTAGTTTTTCCCATTTAACTAGATAATATCAATTTAACCATAATACAGCTTTCCTTCCACTTTCTGCTTTTGATCAAGTTGTGATCCCACTTTGTTTGCCCGAGGCCTGGAACTTTCGGTGTCTCTTCTGAACGTGATGCCCAATCCTTCAAGGAACAGGTTCATTCCTTCTTCCATGGAATAGATGCCACGAACTTCTCCCTGAACTGCTGGATCGCCATCTACCACGCAGATCCTGTCCGAGATGTAATCAATAAAGAGAAGATCGTGGTCAACGATCATAGCTGAAGCAGCACGCAATGACATCATGTCACGAATGACCTTTGACACGGCAAGGCGCTGCTCGACATCAAGGTATGCCGATGGCTCATCTAATAAGTAGAGGTCTGCATCCCGCGCAAGGCATTCGGAAATTGCGACACGCTGCAATTCCCCCCCAGAAAGGTCGCAGATTCGCTTCTCGAGGATATGCCCCAGCTCTAAAGGCTTGATCAGCTGGTTGGAATACTTCTGCAGTGCAGCATCGAGAACAGTCATCACAGCAGCCTCTGACTCGCTCGCAATGTACTGCGGCTTGTACGACACTTTTAGCTTGGTGGAGATGCTTCCTTCATCCCATTCAAGAACACCTGCAAGCATTTTCACAAAGGAGGTCTTTCCAATGCCATTCTCACCAAGCATGCCAACAACCTCCCCATTCCTTATTTCTCCTTTTGGTGCAGACAATGAAAAAGAGCCTAGCTGTTTTTTGATGCCCTGCCAGGATACCAATGTTCCCTGCCCTTGAATGTCAGACGGAAGCTTGGCATGGAAGGCAATAGCATGGTCGCGAAAGCGCATGTTTTCATCTTTGATATACCCTCCAAGGTAGATGTTGATTCCATTCTTTGTTGACTTCGGAAGAGAGGTAATGCCATAGCACGCCTGCTCGCCATACATCACATGAACAAGATCAGTAACATAATCAAGGATGATGAGATCGTGTTCGATCACGATAACAGCAGTGTCTTTTGTTGCGAGCTGCTGGATAAAGGCGGCTGCCCTGATTCTTTGCTTGATATCAAGGTATGATGTTGGCTCATCAAAAAAACAGACATTAGCTTTTTTGAGGACGGTAGCGGCAAGGGCAACACGCTGCAGCTCTCCTCCGCTGATCGTAGAAATATCATGGTCAAGAATTTTGTCAAGCTGGAGATCTTTTACCACACGGCTAAGCTGCTGCTTCTCATCCACTTTTTGAAGCAGCGAGCGTACACTTCCCTTGGAGTGTTTAGGGATAAGCTCTACTGCCTGCGGCTTGTACGCTACATTTATTTTTCCTTCTTTAATGGTTTGAAAGTACAGCTGTGCCTCCTGCCCTTTAAAGTAGTCAATAATCTCATCATACGTTCCTTGGCGCTCTTCACTTCCTAAGTTTGGCACGAGCGCTCCAGCAAGAATTTTGATGGCAGTGCTCTTGCCAATGCCGTTTCTGCCAAGCACGCCAACCACCTTCCCAAATAATGGGGTTGGAAGGTTGTAGAGGTGAAACCCATTCAAGCCATAGCGGTGAATAGGGGTATTGTCCAGCTCTTCAGGAAGGTTGATAATATGAATAGCGCCGAATGGGCACTTTTTAGGGCAGATGCCGCACCCAGTGCAAAGCTCTGGCATGATTCTTGCCTTGCTGTCATCCCCCTTGACGATGCACTCGTCTCCTGCGCGATTGATCGGGCAGAGCCTGATGCAGAGATAATTGCCGCACTGCTGGGGATGGCATTTGTCTTTCTCTACAATCGCTATTCTTGGCATATGCTCAAAAAAAGGAATAACTTATTTAAATGCTTCTGATTTTTTACAGGCAATGAAGTGTGAAATATGCTCCAGTACAGTTGGTGAAACCTTTTTGAAGAAGCCCCTTGGAACCTGGGTGAAGGACGCGAAAGGAAAAAAGCATCTTGTCTGTAGTGAGTGCCAGAAAAAATACCCTGAAAAAGAGGAGCTTATTACTAAAGTATAATGCCCTTGTAGCATAGCGGTGGTGCGGCTGCTTCGTAAGCAGCAGGTCGGGGGTTCAAATCCCTCCAAGGGCTTTTCTAATTACTAGTTAATACCCGCCAGTAATACAGGATCTGACTTTGTAAAACATATTAGTCAAAAAGAGGGTTGACGACTAAGAATGAATAGAAATTTTCTACAAAGCCAACTAACCCAGAAAACATTTAAATGCTTGGCTGTTAGCGCCTTGACATGAAGAAGTTTAAGCATAGTAAAAAGAACCTCAGCCTTGACCAGCCAGCCCCAAAGAAGGGGATGTCGTCAAAGGCTATTCTGAGCATTATTCTTGCAGCGATTATGGGGGTTAGCATCATCGGCTTTGTCAGCACGAACATCATCAGCCCTACAACAGAGTACAACAATATTAAATTTCGACAAACCCCTGCAGGGTGGGTGGCTGAGATTCAGGGAGAGGAAATGCTCTTCACAAACCACCCGCTTGATGTAGAGCATCTTAATGTGAGTGCTGAAACAACAGCAGCATTACGTGATGCGAAGATTATTTACGTGACCTCTGCTGTTAATGATAGCCTTCGAGAAAGCATTTCTCAAACAACGTATGACTTGATACCTGCATTTCAAAAGAAGAATGTTTATGCTGTACTAAGCTTCACGGAAAACACGACCTATAGCAAGCCAGTGGTTACCTGTAATAATGCAACAGCATTTGTTCCTGTTGTTTATTTCCACAATAGTACCACGACACAGATTACAAGCCAGAACAATTGTATTATTGCAGAAGCAAATGCACCCCTTAACATGATAAAAATAAGGGATAGGCTAATGTACGCAGTTCTTGGAATCATTTCATAAATAGGGAAATAGTGCTGGGTATAACAACGAGGTTATATATTATACCAAAGAGTGTTAGAGGGCAACAAGGTAAGAAACAGGATCAAGATGGCCAGCAGAAAGAATAGCGATAGTGAAGAGGACATTAATGATCCTCAAGACGATCTAGATGAAGATTCTATTGTGGAGCATGACGAAGCAACAGGAGAAGATGATGCTCTTGATGTAAGCAAAGCTACGAAAAAAGAGAAAAAGAAAGAGAGGGAGATTGCAGAAAAAGTAGACGCCAACCAGGAAATGGGCAAGGTAGGAACAAAAAGCAACTGGTACTTCTTTATTCTTTTTGGGATAGTTGTCTTAGCTATTGCCCTCATCATTTTTGCCCCGTCATGGTTTGGCAATGACCAGCGCCAAAAGACAATGGATGAGCTGCATGAAGAAAATCTCCTTGGAAAGCTTCCCCCAGAACAGGGATATTTGTACAATGGGTTTAGCTTTGTCAAATTTGGGGATGGCTGGTATACCCGATTTATACGCCAAGGAACTGACCTTCAGTATAATGTCCAGCTGCGATATGGCCCAAGAGACGTGCTTCATGTCCCTGTAGAGGGGAATATCAGTTCTCTCTTCAAGTACAACGCAACCTACATCACCTTTGACCCGACTGAAGAAAATCTTAGCCATGTAGCATTGGCAGCAGCAGACCTCAGCACAAGCTTATACAACATCTTGAACGTCACCCCAGTTGCCGCGTGTATGAAGAACGAAACCAATGGCTGCAGAAACAGGCCTATCATCACATGCAAAGATCCACACCCAACCATTGCGATTGTTCAGGCAAGCACTCCTTCTGTCACTATTATAGGGAACTGTGTTATTGTGCAAGGACGAGAGTTTGGGCTTCTTGAAGCAGTAGATAGGCTCTTACTGGCGTGGTTTAACATTATGCCGTAGCGAATGAGCCTCACAGTCTGACGCGCCACCTATAGAAAATATAGAAAAATATAAAAAGCAAGACCACCCTAACCTTCTAAAATAGGGCATATCATAACAGGGTATATCAAAAAAATCCCGGAACCCTAGGCAGGTATGTATGGCACGGCATCTTGGAGACCACTTAAAAATTGCAGTAATCATTCTTCTTATTGCAGCTATTGGGTATAATCTTCTTTCTGAAGAAAGCCTATTCAAGCTATCAAACACTGCAATTACCGGAGCAACCACCACCCCAGTGGATAACCTTAAGATTGAAGGAAGCAAGATATTTAATGCAGTCTTGGCCGTCCTTGTCCTTCTCCTTATTGGGCTTGGAGGATATTATCTTCGGGTAAGGAGATTCTTTAACTCAACTAACTCGTCCGGTACAGGAAATGAGACAAGCATAACCGGGTCTGTTGTTGGAGTCGACCCAGACCTTTTATTCTACATTAAAGAAGCGAAGAAAGTAGGGTATGCTGAACGAGACATCCATGCCCGGCTTCTCAAAGCAGGCTGGCGAAAGAGTGACATTAAGAGCGCAATGAAGGCAACAGAACAGAAGAAGTGATTCAGAAGAAGTAATTAATAGGAGTTTTATCATAATATTAAATATTATTTC
>JACOVM010000019.1 GCA_016177345.1 Candidatus Woesearchaeota archaeon
AAATAATTCTAATAGTTTAATGACGCTAGACGTAGCAATTCCAACATTAGGAAAGCATAAGCAAACTACCAGGAGCATGGTCATCAGCGCTCTCTTGTACGAGCATCCCCTCACCCTTATTCGGCTGACGAATGTTCTCCACCAACAATTTGGGGCATCAGTTACCTTCCAGGGTGTTCGAAAAGCGGTACAGCAGCTTATCACCCAAGACGTTATAGTAAAACAAGAGAAAAATTATGAGCTAAACAAGGAGTGGATTAAGAAGGTACGGGAATTTGCAGAACAGCTTTACGAAACGTACTTTACAGATCGCAGTGGAGTTAAGGAAATCCAATCAATTGGAGATGATGTTAAAGTCTATACGTTCGATAACCTCATTGATCTTGATAAATTTTGGAACAGGACTGTCGTCCAGTGGTTTGCTGACGATACAAAAAATACAAAAGAAAAATCTTATGTCCAGCTTTCCGGTCATACATGGTATGTTTTTGGCCAACTAGAGGAGGAAACCTCAATTCTCGAAAAAATAAAGAAAAGAGGCATAACCTTTTACACACTCGTTAATGGTACCACTTTCTTAGATGGATGGTGTAAAAAATATTATAAGGATCAAGGATTCTATTATACTACGAACAGAGATAAGAAAAAGGGGGCTAATAACCGATATTTTGCAGTTTATGGCGATTTTATTATCCAAACAACGTACCCAGAGGGGATAGCAAGAAAAATCGATGCAGTATATAACTCCACAAGAAATTTTGAAAGTTTTGATGCAGTCAAACTGATCAATATCCTCCGTCATAAAACAGAATTGAAGGTGATGATGATGAAAAATCCAGTTGTTGCTGAACAATTAAGACATTATATCTTGTCTCATTTTAAGAAATAGGCTATTTTCCCACTACCATTTCTCCAATCCACTGCTCGTATTCCTTATTTGCCTTGCAAGGTATCTTGATGATGCATGGGCATTTGTACGAATGAACCCTCTTTATTTCCCTCTCCGCAGCATCAGCCCTGTTCTTTGTTGTCTTACAGAGCAGAACAACCTCGTTATCATCCATCATCTTTCCTTTCCATTCATACATGCTGGTGATAGGAAAGAGGTTGGCGCATGCGATCAACCTCTTCTTTAACAGCATTGCTGCTATTGCCTTTGCCTGTGCTGTATCTTTGCAGGTGACGTAGAGAATGATCATGGCTCCTCGTTCGATAATTGAAGGCGCAAAGCTTTAAATACCCTTCGATTTTATGGCTTTGTATACTATTAGTGTTCACGCAGGTAAGATCATGAAGACAATCTATTCGAATATATTAGGCAGCTTTGTTTTTGATTCAAGCTTTACGATAAAGGAAAAAATCCTTTTTTCCACATCAGAGCAGTTCTCTCAGGGCAGCCTTCTCCAGAAAGGAAAACTTCTTGAGATAGAAAAAAAGCTTGCGAAGGCCCATAAGCAAGTAATGCTTCTTGGGATCAGAGATGACATTGCCGGCCAAGATCCTGCCGATCCTACCTTGTCGCACCAATGGACAGAAACAGGCTTTGCAGGCGTTACATCTACCCTTCGCCCACTGCTTTCATCGATTCATGAAGCGAATATTCTTGCCACAACACATGACATTCGAGAGTCGTTCCATCGCGATATTTTTATTGTTCAGGCAATTCAGGCAATCCAGGAAATTGACAAAGCGTTTAATATGCTCGTCAAGCGCTTGCGCGAATGGTTCGGCTATGCCAGCCCTGAGATTACTGCCGCGCTCTCGGATAATACCGTGTTTGCACGGCTGCTCTCTGAAAAGACAAAGAAAGAGCTTCTTGCAGAATGCCATGTTCCCCAAAACAATTTAGGGGCTGTTGTTCCAGCTGGCGATCTCTCTAACATTACTTCTCTTGCAGGAGAGATCTCTCACCTTTCTTCCGTGCGAGAACAGCAGGAATCCTACCTTGATACGATCATGAGAAGCGAATGCCCCAATGTCCAGGCAGTTGCTGGCACGATGATTGGCGCAAAGCTTATTGCAACAGCAGGATCATTGAAATCCCTTTCTCAATTCCCGGCATCCACCGTTCAGCTCCTTGGTGCTGAAAAAGCCCTCTTTCGGCACTTGACGCAGCGAACAAGGCCGCCAAAATATGGCCATCTTATCAACCACCCCCTCATTGCTCGCGCTCCACGAGAAGAGCGGGGAAGAACTGCCAGGCTTCTCGCCGACAAGCTTGCAATAGCAGCAAAGGTCGACTACTTTAAAGGAGCTTTTATTGGTGACCAGCTCCTCCAGCAAGTCAATGCTAAATTAAGCCAACCATCAAGGAGAAAGAAGAGCGCGATAAAGAATAATCAACAAAAAGAGAATATGCCCTATCAGCATAATGACCATCATCAACCCCATCAACATCATCATGATCAACAACACAGGGATGTACAACATCGCCCTTATCGACCCCTTACCAAACAATATACTGATCGTAATCCCCGCCATAAAAGAACAAAATGAGGTGAGAGCATGTTAGAGTCTCGTTTGGCCTTTATCACAACCAATGAAGGAAAAGCAAGAGAGATTACGGAATTGATGAAGCCGATTGGAATCGATGTCGTGAACCTTGTCCTTCCAGAATTGCAGGGCGATGAAGAGTTTATTGTTCGAGAAAAGGCACAGCACGCCTGTAACGAACTTCAACGCCCTGTTTTTGTGGACGATACAGTCCTGTGCTTTCATGCATGGAAAGGGCTTCCAGGGCCTTATATATCATCGTTCATGAAACGGCTTGGCACCCTTGGCGTGTACCATCTCTTTGAGCGGTTTGATGATCGCCGAGCAACAGCAAAAGCATTGATCTGTTATTGCGAGCCAGACAAAGAGCCAATCGTATTTGAGGGCAGTGTAGATGGCATGATTGTCGAGCCGAGAAGAGATCCCGATCGGCAAGATACTGCCAGTTTTGGCTGGGATCCTATCTTCCTTCCTAATGGCTACCAAAAAACATTTGGTGAAATGAGCATGGGAGAAAAGAATCGGATTTCCCATCGAGGAAGAGCAGTTGACAGCTTTAAGAGATACCTGCTTAACAGGAACGAGGCAGTACAATAAGACAAAATAAAAAATAAGACAACAACAAAATCAAAGCAACAACAAAACCAAGGCAACACTATGACAATCTCCATCATTCAACACCAGCTTCAAGGCATCTTCACAAGTAACGATGGCCGAAAGCAAGTACTTTACACCAGGAACCTTGTTCCAGGCATACAGGTCTATGGAGAAAAGCTTATCAAGTATGGTGGTGAGGAGTATCGAGAATGGGATGTTAGAAAAAGCAAGCTCGGCGCTGCGATAGCTAAAGGAATTTCTCAAATAGGCATCAAGCCCGGCAGCCTTGTTCTTTATCTCGGCTGCGCATCAGGCACCTCTGCCTCTCACGTATCAGACATTGTTGGAATGGAAGGTGCAGTATTTGCTGTTGATGTCGCGCCACGCTCCCTGCGAGACATTGTTCCTGTGTGCGCTGCCAGAAAAAACATGTCTCCTATTCTAGCAGATGCGCACTATCCAGGGCAGTATGCCCATCGTGTTCTTCAATGCGATGTTGTCTTTCAGGACATTGCCCAAAAAGACCAGGCAGAGATCTTCCTTCGAAACTGCAAGCTCTTTCTCCAAAAAGGAGGATTTGGCCTACTCTCAGTCAAGGCAAAAAGCATTGACATCACTAAAAACCCGAAGCACTTGTTTGAGATGGTAAAACAAAAAGTAGAGAAGGAAATGGTTCTTGTTGACCATCGCAATCTCGAACCATTCGAGCAAGACCACTGCCTGTTTGTGTGGAAGAAGAGGTAAACTCTTTTTAGTTCTTACTAATTTTTTCTATAATCTGTCTATAATCTATTTTTCATGCCAATATTCTCTATCATCCTCGCTGTCGAATAATGCACGTATCGCTGCCATGGCCTGCCTTCACTCATGAGCTTTCGAATGTGTGATGCGCTTATCCCTCCAACTTCTTTAATTTGATGAACAGAGCAGCCTCGCTCTCGTAGTAGCTGTATCGTTCGCTTATTTCCAGAGAAGGCAATGTCGAACTGGTACGTCATAAGATGGTCAAGCCAGTGCTCATCATCTGGATAGTCCGGTAGTGCAATGATTCGTGCCTTGATCCCTAGCAAGGTACAGGCTGCGCGAAGCATACGGGCCCGTTCCCGAAAGGTGAATGGATTTTGTGGTGTTCGTGCCTCTTGGGAAGAGCCGATAGCAATAAGAATCTTATATTTTTTTGCAAGGCGCTGCAGGATAGTTATGTGGCCGAGATGCAGTGGCTGAAAGCGGCCAATAAAAAGAGCTGTTTGCATGTGTTTTTCAGTTTTCTCAATTCCAACTTTTCTTTTTTATGATACGCGCTCGTCTAGCGTTCTTCTCCTATGAGCGCCTTCTGCGCCATTGTCGCTTTGCCCATTTCCCGAATGGAACCCGCGTAGTATCGCAGTGCTGATATCCCTTAAACAGGATTCAGCATGCTCCCCTGGCCGTATTGTCGTCGGGCTGTCTACTTTTCCTTGCCTAGCAAATATTATCGCGGCGTACAACCCTTGTGGAGTGAGGGAAAAGATAGGGCTGTGCCGCCCCTCGCTATATGCGGTTACTTTATGATGATCTGGAAATACTCGAAGATATCTTTTATGGTCTGATACGGTAGGCCTTCGCCTGTCGAGATACACGATGAGACTTCTGGCATATCCATCATGCTCATGGGCTAGTTGCTGAACACTGCTAACAATACTATCATAGGTTGCATTTGCTGCTGTCATTGTTCGTCCCTCCACGTTTCAACGATGGGTCTTCTTGTGCTTACTTGTTTCCTTCATATTGCTTGATAAGGCTTTTTACGTCTTCACAGCATTTTTCAAACTGGGCTCTTTCTTCTTTGGTAAGAGGAAGCTCAACAACTCGGTCTATACCCTTTTTTCCAAGAACGCAGGGAACGCCAATAACAACGCCTCTCTGGCCGTACTCTCCATCAAGGAACGTGCTCACCGGCAAAATGCTTTGTTTATCACTAACAATCGCTTCTACCATTTCTGCAATGGCAATTCCTGGTGCGACATACGCTGTTGTCTTCATCAGTGGAAGAAAAGCTTTTCCTGCATGCCTGGTGGCTTCAACTGCCTTCACTATTTTTTCTTTGGAGAGCAATTTTTCAACAGGCTTTCCATTCACTGTTGCACTGCTGATCACTGGAACCATGTCTTCATTATGGCTTCCGATGACTATTGCATGAACATCAGTCGGGCTAACACAGAGCTCTTGTGCGATAAAGTAGCGCAGCCTTGTCGAATCGAGGCAGCCAGCCATGCCCATCACTCGCTGTCGTGGAAATCCTGTCTGTTGTAGAGCGAGATGCACCATCACATCCAATGGGTTCGTAACAATAATAAGAATGCTGTTGGGAGATGCTTTGCAGACCTGAGCGAGAACATTGGTAAGAATCTTAGCATTATCATTGTATAAGTCCTCTCTGGTCATGTCAGCTGTTCGTATCTTGCCAGCGGTAATGACGACTACATCAGAATCTTTTGTTTCATCATACCTATTTGAGCCAGTAACAGAATCGTTTTGCCCAAGAACTGGAAGGGCTTGCCCGAGGTCTAATGCTTTTCCTTGCGGAAGGCCTTCAACAATATCAACAAGAACGACATCTCCAAGTCCTTTGCTGGCAATCCAGAGCGCTGCCGATGCCCCCACATTTCCGGCGCCAATAATAGAAATCTTTTTTCGCTGTCCCTTATGATTCTGCATACGGTTCACCAGTAGCCTGGCAGCTTTGCTTAACGTCAAGAAGCTTCTGCCGCTGTCCGCTCAATTCTTCTTTGGCAGTATCCATGTTTTGCTTTGCTTGTTCGTATTCCTTGGAGATTTCTTCTAGCGCAGTATCGGCCTCGGTAATGACCTGTTTTTTTGCAGTGATATCATCCTTAACAGAAGTGATAGCCTGTTGGCACTGGTCGTTGTACTCATAAGAATCCTCGTCAAGCTCTATCTCATCACCGATAAGTATTGGCTTTGGTGCTTCTGGTGGTGCTTCTTCTTGTTCTTTTGGTTCTTCTGAGGAAGCACTAGAAACAGTATCTGGATCCTCTTCAGGCTCTTCTTGTCTTTCCTGCTGTACTTTTTCTTTGTCTAGATCATCGTCAGCTGGTGCCGAACCTGCATCTTCTGTTGCTTCTACAGCCTTTCCTTCTATGCCCGCCTTATCTTCATTGACAGCAACGAAGTAGGCGAGAAGCAATAACAGAACAAACATGCCTGCTCCAAGCTGAAGTGGGGTCGGGCCTCGCGAGAAAATCTCTCGGTTCCTTCGTCCTGCACCAGCTCCAAAGGCCATAAAGAAGTAAAAGACAGTTTCTATTTATATGTATTGTTGTTTGGTAATCGGTTGGGGTGTCTATTCCTTGTTTACCCATTAATGTATTTACCCCTTAATCGATTGCCGCCTCTTCTTGTCTTTGACGTGAGCGTGTCGGGGATGCTTGGTTGGCTTTGTTGTAAGAATTCTGGCATCAATCCTGCTCTTTTTTATAACAATAGACTGCCCTTTCTTTAGCGTGAGAATCTGGGGATTATTGTCTGCTGCAACATGCGCGTCATTTCTTGTAATGGTTACTTTAATAACATCTTTGTCAGAAGCAAATAAGGGTGGATGGCGCTTTGTCGTGTTATTGAATGCAATTCCGATTCCTTTTGAAAATAACGATCCGGTGATAGAATGGAAATAGCCAGTTGACCCAAACGGTGTTGAAATCGTTACCCCATCACCAATAAATTCCTCATTCACCTGCTTGTTGTTGATGCTAAGGGTAAACCGAAGCGCCTCTGTTGGCTTCTTGTTTCGGATAACAACATCGTTTGCACACCGCATACCTTTTCTACTGCCGTGAACAAGTGTCTCTAGAGTTATATGACTCTCGATGCTCATCTGGTTTTTGCAGAGCTTCTGGATAACATGGTGGAGAAGCTCGTCATTGCATTTATTACAGATTGTGCTATCTCGCAGAAGAAGCTTTGGGATACCAGGATAACACCGTTCTGCATACAAAAAGGTCCCATCCCCCCCAAGAGAGATAACAACATCTGGCTTTTTAGCGGTGAAGGTGAATCCAGCGTTCTGGAACTGTTCCTTCAGTTCTTTTATTCTTGATGCATTCCTGCCAACGATGGAAATTGATTTCATGCATATCATCCTTTTGTCTAGCTTTAAATTTTTTATGCTTATTCTAGGTTTTCAAACTCTTCAACAGTTAGTCCAGCATCTTTTATTATCCTAGTGAGTGTGCCTATTTTTATGGAAGAATGAAGCGGAACTGTTATTTTTACTGTTTTTTGGCCATTATACTTTTCAAGACGGACATGAGAGCCTTTTTGCCTTGTCGCTATATACCCAATTCTTTTTAGCCTCTTGATAACTTCAATTCCAGAAATATTTCTTAGCTTCATACTGCGATTTGAACCACTTCTCCAGTAAACTCGATAAGGTCATTTGTGTCTGGTTCAAGGTACAGCTCAATCGCTTCCTTAATATTTCTAATCGCTTCTTCTTTGGTGTCTCCTTCAGAAATACAGCCAGGGAGTGATGGAACGAATGCTGTGAAGCCACCTTCTTCTTGTTGTTCTAACACAATAGTTAGTTTCATTGGCTCATTAAAGTTGAACTGGTATATAAAATTTTTGTTCATTATCTGTTTTTGCTTCGATACGCTTATGTTAGAATTATCATCTCCCGTCGACAAAACAACAAAAATGTTGCAAAGGTTTAAATACAACTGTGTTTTAATAGAGGAAAAGAACTTAAATCAATGAAAAAACAATTCAATGAGCAACTTTTTGTTGTAACTCAATAGAATGCTTGGCATTCGCTTATCATCCCCAAATTCTTTAGCTATTTTTGTGGGAATCTTGATATGATTGCATTATAGATTGTTTTCTCATTCACACTAACCTCTGCTGCGAAAAAGTAGCAGAACACAAAAAAAACAAACATGGCAAAACGACAAAAGAAAGCTGCTCGCAAGGGCAGAAAGACAGCTTCTAAGAAGCCTGTCAGAAAAAGCAAGAAACGACGATAAGCCTGCTGATGAGCAGATTATTGTCAGGAGCACACAGTCGTGTGCTCCGGCTTTTTTTCTTTATGTTTTAAGGAATTATTCTATTGCCAGCTGGCTTATTGGAAATTCAATAACCATTTCCATACAGGAAGTACAAGAATATTCCCTATTTTTTCTTCCTGCTCCAAGGTAAGGATAATCCCTTTTTTGACACCGAAGCGATGCATAGCTTCCTGCAAGCCAGCAATCTCCCTTTTTTTGTTTTCGTCGCTGAGTGCAGTACATACTTGAATGGTCTCTATTATTTTTCTTCCTTCTTTAACTACAAAGTCACATTCATGTTTTCCATTACTGTAGTACACTTCTTTTTTTCTCCGTTTTAGCTCTAAAAAAACGGCATTTTCCAGAAATCGTCCTTTATCTTCTGAAAAACGAAAACTGAGAGCTTCAGCAAAGCCGTTATCCCCTGCATAAATTTTTTTAGGGTTTGCCATCTGGCGTTTAAGGGACGGGAAATACTGGTTCACTTCAAAAAGGAGATATGCTTGTGAAAAATAGTGAAGATATTCTTTTACTGTTTTATCTGATATCCCAACCGCCTTTCCCAGTTTGGAATAACTTGCTATTTTTCCGATGGAAGAGAAAAGGTATCTGGCAAGCTCTTGTATTTCCCTACTATTCGCAATTTTAAAGCGTGGCACGATATCCCTTAAAAGAATGTTTTGATAATAATTTGAAAGCAGTTCTCTTCGTGTCGCATCGTCAGAAGAGAGGACTATTTCTGGGAATCCACCCCATGAAAGGAAGAAGGGGAGTTGTTGTATAATTTCTGATTGTTTTGTAGCTATACTCAATTTTGTTGCGGTATTTATCCCTTTTGCTAGAAGATATTCTTTAAAGGAAAAAGGAAACAACTCAAGGTGGATTGTTCTTCCTGAAAGGAGGCTTGCATATTCTGATGATAACAGCCATGAATTTGATCCGGTAAGAAAAAATTTTACCTGCCCTAGTTCGTATCGTGATTTTACAAAAACCTGCCAGTGCTTAAAAAACTGGATTTCATCAAGGAGAACAAAAACCTTTCCCTCCGGTAATGTTAAGGATAAGAATTCATTAAATGCCTGCTCAAGATATTTCACCTCAGTTCGATATGCGTCTAGAAGGGGGTGCTCAACATTGAGAAACAGAATGTTTTTAGCCGGTACTTTGGACTCTATGAGCTGTTGCTGAATTTGGCGCAAGACTGTGCTTTTCCCACTTCTCCGGATGCCAGTAATGACTATAATCTGTCTTGAAGAGCTATACAGGCTTATTTCTTGAAGTACCTGTCTTGGCACGCTTATCGGAAGGTCATCTCCCTGCCATTGCTTGTTTTGCTCTATTAGTACTGGTTCGAACATCACCTCTTAAAATACATCGGACTATATAAATATTTCGGAATACATTCCGAGAAAATATATAAAATCTCGGAATGTATTCCGAAATTTGTAGATCGGACTCCTGTAGCACATGATACATAATTGGTATCGCTTTATGCAAAAAGCGATACCAAAAGTGTATCACTTTATAGTCTGCTGCGTAAAAGTTTTGAAATCTTTGTATTTAGAAGTACCATTCTGCAAGACATCTATAGAATTCTCAAGGCGTGATAAAAAAGCACAAACCTCAGAAAGACTTATCGTCCTGACGACTAGGAAACGTTGGTGGATCATTCAACTTTAAGATTTCCTCTGCTTGATCAATGATCATGCCAGGGAGAACATAGAGACTAGGTTGGCTGGTGCCTTGAAGTTTGTAACGTTCTATAACAACTCTCCTTGCTTCATCGATAGTATCGAGGACTTTGTCTAAACCGATGCCGCTGTCATACGCATGTAATACATAACTTCTTATTGCACGTGCAGTATATATTTCTACAACATCGCCCTTTCTTGCGGTGTTAGTCGCGCATGAAGCAAACCCCCCACTCTGAAGCGGGCAAAGTCTGTCAATCACGCTAACAAAGTCACCAGCGGAAACACCTAATTCTGAACTGGGCTCAAAAAAGGGATATTTTTCATCGTTGCTCACCGCGCGAGGATTAGCAAACCCATATGCTCTCTTCCCTTAAAAGTCTCCAACTGCTCTCGTAAGCTTCATCAGCCGCAGCTCTTCATTTTTCTCGCCGTACGCCTCAGCAATCGCTTGCTTGGCCTGCATGATATCACTTTCCATGACATCATGCTCGGCAGCCCTATCACTGCGATCTCCCAAGAGCTGGGTCATGTTATAAGTGAGATAGCCAACAGCTGCTGCTGCCAGAGCTGTGCCAATAATCACTGGCTTCTTCAAGGCTTGTGCAAGCCTCTTTCCAAGTGTTGGATGGCTCATCTCTTTGTACGCAGAAAGAATATCAGCTTCTGTGATGGATCCGCTTTGAAGTCCAATCTGCATTCGTAATCCCATATCATCTCCCATAATATCACGAATTGCAGCATCAAGATTGGTTTGTTTGGAGCCTATAATCTCTTCTGTTCGTCTCCTTTTAGCGTTTCGATACGATCGTCGTGTTAATTCAGCAAGCTGTTCTGGGCTGAGTTTGGGGGATGACATGGTGTATTCCTCTTATCTATACACTACCATACTATTTTCTTTATTTCCTGGGATAAAGATGGCTCCTTCGACAATAATTTCTGGGAGTGCTGGATTTCTTGCTTGGTATGGTGTTTTCGGTAGAGACAGTCCATCGGATACGATACATCCGGATGTTGCTTCTCCGCGCAATCCACGGACCTCTCTGGAGAATGATCGTAGTGCCTGAAATAATCTTTCCCTTCGCTCATCGCTAAATTGTTCTCCATTGCTGTGCGCAACTCGTGGAGTTTGTGGCTTGTATCTAGATTGAATCAAAGTTCCTTCAATTCCAGCAGGAGTTCCGTCACCATCCATGTATCCATGATAACTTTCTCCTCCACGAATATGAAGCCTTCGTTGATCATCTGCTACTGCAAGAACGCCATTATTAGTGCCGAATACCCTGGCGCCATACTCCCATTCACGTTCTGTGTACCGACTTTCATATCGGGCTTCTCCCCTGTTAGATACGAATTCATGCTGATGGGCAGTTAAAAAGCCATACAAGAATAGCTCTCTGAACAGCTTTTGCGATAGCTCATCGGGCAGGTTAGTCCTATTTGCATCAATCATTCGTTGGATAAACTGTTCTAATCGAGGATCGGTTGGCCCAGAAAAAACTCCTTGCATGAAGTCAATCCGGTCAAGGTCTCGTCGTGATTGGTGAAGTTGGATTGTGGATGTCATTGTCTTCTCCTTTCTTTTATTGGGCAGTCCCTTGCGGTGTTCCTTGTCTCACTCGCTGTCTCTCTGCTTCTTGTCTTACCTCTTCAAGGTTTCCTTTAGCAATATCATAATTAACTTCTCGAAGTGCGCTATCTGTTGCCACTTGCTGTTCGACCTTTGCTTTTGCACGACGTCCAGCAAGTACTTTTCTGGCTCCTTCAAGAAACCCTGCAGCCCCGGCTATTCCCCCATACTCGAGAACGCTAAGAAACCAAGGGAGCCCAAATTCTGTTGGGATTAGTATCATTACATAAGCTGCAGCAAATATTCCGGCAGCATATGCTGTTCCACGACCAATTACCTTAGGGGCACCTGACTCTTTCCAGCTTACAGCAGAATCAGCTTCATGTGCAATAACATCGCTTAATTCTCTTGGAGTGCTTGCAATCCTTCTTGCAGCTGCTGGTAAGTTCTCAACAGCGCCGATGACAGCCCCAAGAGCAGCAGCTTCAGCAGCTCCATCGGCCCCATTGATCGTATACCCAATGGCAGCGCAAAGAGCTGTAACGGGAAGAACTGATTTTACAGCGCTCCCTGCCCGAGAAAGTGCCCTGTATGCAGGACCTCCTGAGGTATACCGCTGTGCTTCTCGCTCTGCAACATGTTCTAGTGCATTCACTGCCCCAGGCGTGTTCTTAATATAATCAGATTCTGGCTTGAATGTCATCATCTCACCTTCACTTTCAGCTTCAGTGCTTCAACAAAGTCCTTGCATCGTGTTCGCAAAGTAACTTCGGTGATCTGCGTCATGTCTGTAACTG
>JACOVM010000023.1 GCA_016177345.1 Candidatus Woesearchaeota archaeon
CCGTGATGGTCAATCCAGATCACTGGGACGTGAACCTGATCAAGAAACTCCTGATCAATCATGGGGATGTCGAGCACAAAAATGATGTCTGGGTTTCTTTGCTGGACGTGATGGAGAAACTTAACATCTATTTTTGGGGCTGACTTTACTGGCATGCCATACCCTTCCTTTTTGTATCTGTACAGGAGAAGGTAGGACGCAGTGCCATCAGGGTCATCATCGAACAGAAACAGCGGATTCTTGCATTCATCAAGCTCTCGGCGAATTTCCTCGTAGCGTTTTTCTGGAAGAGGCATACGCTTTCAAAGAGGCAGATTGTTTATAAACTTTGTTGTGAACTTGACGGTAGAGCAAGGAGGCGTATGAGAAGTAAATCTTATATACTGGAGGTAGCCTAAATAATGATTATAATGATTATAGCACGAAGCATGGCTCAACAGATGCATCGAAGCTTGTCTATTTTTCTGGCTCTGCTGACAATAGTGTTGGTATCCTCCTTAACTGCAGCCCCAGAAGGCGATAGCGCTTCTGCCTCTCCTGGGATTCCAAGTGCGTCTTCAGCCCAGGACCGCTGGATCTACAACAGTGACTATCTTGTTCTTGACGTTGACATGACGATCCATGCGGAAAAGCATATTACTGGGCCAAGCCCGACAATAGAGCAGGCAACTGCAGAAATAACCTTCTTCCCCAAGCGGAATGATCTTCAGCAGATTCTTTCTCAGCAGTTTACCCCTGTTCCAACAGAGCAAGAGGATGCGCTCCTCTTTCGCTGGGAGCGCCCAAGAGATGACAATTATGACATTCAGATGAAGAGCGTGGTGAAAACACTCAATAGGCCAATGCGCATCACTACTAAAGTTCCCTTCCCTCTCCAAGGTGAGCTTCCGGAAGAGCTTATTGAGTACACCCAGCCGGCAAAAATTATTGACATCAATCGTGATATCATCAAGGCCGCATCAGAGCTTGCAGCTGGAGAAGATGACATGATCGTTGTGGTCGACAAAATTGCTGCGTGGACCACTCAAAATATTAAATATGATCTCAGCACAGTCACTGCTGAAGCCACTCAGCAGGCCAGCTGGGTCTTTGCCAATAAGGTTGGCGTGTGCGATGAGCTCACCTCTCTTTTTATTGCAATGCTTCGGTCGCTTGGAATTCCCTCACGCTTTGTGTCAGGAATTTCGTATACAAATTCAGATTTATTTGACGAGCAATGGGGGCCGCATGGCTGGGCAGAGGTGTACTTTCCAGGCTACGGCTGGATTCCTTATGATGTGACGTATGGTGAGTATGGCTTTGTTGATCCCACTCATATTACCTCCAAAGTTTCTCTTGACGCTGAAAAAATTACCACAAAATACACCTGGCGTGGAAGAGACGTTCAATTGACTATTGATGATTTTTCTACCACGGTTAATATTGCGGACCGTGGAAAAGAGCTGTCCCCCTATGTTACCCTGGACATCGAGCTCTTCAAAGGAAGCGTCAACTTTGGATCGTATAATTTTGTCAAGGCAACGGTCAAGAATAAAGGGGCGTTTTACCAGCCGCTTGACGTTTACCTGTCAAAAACTGAAAAGCTTACCGTGCTCGATCCCCACAAGCAGCACGTGCTTCTCAAGCCGTATGAAGAAAAATCAGTATTCTGGCGCCTTCTTGTTGATCCAGAGCTTGAAAAAGATTATATCTATACATTCCCGGTCTCGGTTTATACCCTTGGGGAAGTGAGCCAGAAAAAAGAGTTCAAGGCAGTCAAGGGGGGCATCATGATTAGCAAGTCTCGCATTGATGAAACTATTGGGGAACTTCAGAAGGAAAGCCAGAAGACCTACGACACAACAATAGAACTGTCCTGCAATGCTGGCCTTCCAGAATATTATGAGGAGGAAACCCCCACCATAACCTGCAGCATCACCAATAAAGGAAATACCTTCTTTAAGGATCTTCTCTTATGTACTGATGATGAGGCTGACGCCAATACCTGCGCTTCTCTAGAGCTTGGCATTCAACAGCAAATAACCGAGGAGCTTTCTATCCAAGAAAAGGAGCTCGGGCTCAACGCTGTCATTCTCACCCTTCGCCATAACCAATTGTCAAAAGAGAGCCTTCCTCCCACAAGCAGAGTGGAATTTAACGTCATTGACAAGCCAGCTCTTCGTATCACGAAAATAACCAATCCTGAGCTCGTGTCCTTTTCTGATGATGTGAATATCAGCTTTGTTATTGAAAAACTCTCTGATTCAAATCCCAAGCAGGTTGTTGTTCAATTCAAGGTTGGTGGTGCAACAAAGGAAATGACTATTGACGAGCTGGCGCAATCGCAGGAAATTTACATTCTCACTAAGGGATCTAACCTTAATGAAGGAGAAAATGCCATTGCTATTACTGCTATGTATTCTGACAATCTTGGCAAGCAGTATCGCTCAGCAGAAACTGGAAGCATTGCCCTCGAGCCAATTACTGGCAAACAGAAGTTCTATGTTCTTCTTCGTAAATTTGGGGATTGGATTATCAGCTTGTTCGGATAACTTTATAAATAAATAGCCCATTCTTTTTTCTATGCTCGACATCAATCTTATCCGGGACAATCCTGCTATTGTCAAAAAAGATCTTGAAAAGAGACACCAGCTTGACAAGCTTTTATGGGTTGAGGAAATTCGCCGCATGGACGGCGAGTGGAAGAACCTCAAGCAGCAGGTTGATGAGCTGCGCCACTTTCGAAACAAGATCTCCCAGGAAATTGCTGACGTCAAAAAGAAAGGAGGGGATGCCAGCAAGCTCAAGAAGCAGGCTGCAGAAGTCCCAACCATGATCCTCCAGAAGGAAGGGCTGCAAAAAGAGCTCGAACGCCAGGTCAATCATTACCTGATGAACCTCCCAAACATCCTCCATGACTCTGTTCCTGTTGGCGAGGGGGAAGAAGGCAACAAGCTGGTGAAGCTCTTTGGAAAAAAACCAGCTTTCAAGCACGCACTTAAAAGCCATGTTGACCTCCTTCAGGACTTTCAGCTTGCGGATATGGAACGGGCAGCAAAAATATCAGGAGCAAGGTTTTGGTTCTTAACAGGCGATCTTGCGCGGCTTGACTTAGCTCTACAGCACTATGCTGTTGACTTCATGGTAAAGAGGGGATTTACTCTTGTGCAGCCGCCATTTATGATGAACCGGTCAGCATATGAAGGAGTTACTGATCTTCGTGATTTTGAAGACGTGATGTACAAGATAGACCAGGAAGACCTGTACCTCATCGCTACATCCGAGCATCCCCTCACGGCAATGTTTCAGAACGAGATTCTTGACGAGGCTAGGCTTCCAATGAAGATGGTTGGCATCAGCACAAATTTCCGCAAAGAGGCCGGGGCGCACGGAAAGGATACTAAAGGGATTTTCCGCGGTCACCAGTTCAACAAGATCGAGCAAATCATCATTTGCAAGCCAGAAGATTCCTGGAAGTTTCATGAAGAGCTTATCAAGAATGCTATTGACTTTTTTATCTCTCTGGGGCTTCACCTCCGGCAAATTAATATCTGCACAGGGGACATTGGAACTGTGGCTGCAAAAAAGTACGACCTTGAAGTATGGTATCCTGCGCAAAATGCCTACCGAGAAGTCGTGTCCTGTTCCAACTGCACGGATTATCAGGCACGCCGGCTCAAGATCAGGTACACTGCAAAAGATGAGCAGGGAAAGGATGTAAAAATTGCCGTGCATACGCTCAATGCGACCTGTGTGGCAACATCACGGGCATTAGTGGCGATTCTTGAGAATTTTCAGGAGAAAGATGGAAGCGTTTCTGTTCCAAAAATTCTTCAGCCGTACATTGGGGGGATGAAGAAGATTGGGCGGAAGAAAAAAGAAGGTCATCCGATGATCTGATTAGTTCACCAGCATCGAAATGCCAAAGAATTTTTGATCATGGTGAAGAACTCGATTTGAATGCATCATAAATGATATTGATGCCGCAGCTGGTCAGCCTTCTCCTTCATTCCTGCCTTGTCATAGCATACAACCGCCTTTTTTAGCGAGCCAATCGAGACATAATTGCGATCTCTACCTATATTCTCAGTAACCGTCCAATAAGCATTTCCAGCCAGTTCCCATTCTTCTGCTGCCCCATAGCGTTGCCCGGCCTTTTCTGCAAGAGCAACGGCCTGATTTCCAACGGGGTTGACTTTAGCCCTTCCCTCGCGATATCGTCGCCCTTCTTGGCTGATTCTTTTGTGCCGAACTTCAAATAGCAATCTGCTACCTGAAACCATGTTCCAAATGCTTTATATACCTTAGCCAGAAGAAGCCATTTCTGCTTTGACGCCATCTTTTCGTATATTCGCCTGAAGAAATTCGAGATAGGATCTTATCTGGGTATCAAATAGCGCCATAGTCTGGAGGAGCTGTTTGACTTCCTTACTGACAAGATTCATCATCCGGTGCAGGGCTGCTGCCGAATCTCATGACAGAATAAAACGTGCCATAGTTTATAAAGTTGGTGATGTCACCATACATATCATTCCAACTGCATACCTTTACGAGAATAAAAGAAATTGGAAGAGGGCATTCTTTAGAAAAATGGGCTATCAGAAACCTTCTGCATACCCATCATGCCACCAACAACGCCACCAAACATAGTAAAAGTTAAGGGGATACCGTATACTTGGTCAACTGATACGCCCTGCCCTGCAATTATGACGGCAAGAGCAGACCCTGCTGCCAGCCCGATGTCAGCTCCACGGGTAAATGCTGGTACGGTAGCATTCTCTTTTTTTCTTGCAAAAATGTCAATCGGTGTTCCGAGAATATGCCCAAGAATTGCCCCGCCAAGCATTCCCAAACTTACACATGCCATACCATTAAGCCGCTCCGTAACCCATGGAAGCAGTGAATATACATAACCGGAGATTCCCACCCCAAACCCTGCCATGCCACCATAAGCGGCAGTCAGGCATCGAGTCGGCCAGATTTCTTCATGTTGCTGAGCAACGCGTTGATGAGCTGCTTCTTCGATCTTCTCTACCAAGCCGTACTGTGCAGGATCTATCCCCTGTCGCAAGAGAATCGTTCTAATCTTTTCTTCAACATCAACTACTTTCTGTTCTGCAGTAGAGATAGACTTTCCATAATCATGACCAAGCATGGCTTTGTATGCTTCAATTTCTGCTTCTTGCGTAGCACGTTTGCTGAAATAGTCACCATGAACAACAACTCCAATATCTCGCTGAAACAACTTTTCAATAGTCATAAAGAAGGAGAGTGCTGCGGAGTATTTAAATTTCATGGCAATACGGGCTCTGTAGAAAATCTCTCATCGTTTTTAGTCGTCAAATACCTGTTTTGGGCTAAAAAACACAGATTGAGGGAGCCGCCGTGATTTTCTCAGACAAGTCTCTCAAAACTCGCATCCGAAGCAAGCCGTAGGCGAGTTTTTGGTGTCCCCCAAATTAGACGGTTTCACTTCGTTCAGCCACCTGAAAGAAGCAACGTTGATGTTGTTGATTCCAAAAATGATTCTTTTTTCGCCGGAGCGAAGGCACTCAGACACGTTGAAACAATAGCCCCGGGCGGATTCGAACCGCCGTCTCCGGCTCCAAAGGCTGGAATGATTGACCGCTACACCACGGGGCTGTTATAACGGTCAATACGGTAAGTGGTATATAAAGATATTTGCACAGCTTCAGCAGGCCACAAAGCTACCGTACAAGAACATTTATAAATATCAATCCTCTTGTTGACTCCATGAAAGCAGTCCTTCTCTGTGCTGGAAAATCAACAAGAACATATCCCTTAACGCTAACGCGGCCAAAGCCCCTGCTCCATGTGGCTAATACTACTATTCTAGAGCATAATCTCACTCAGCTTCTGGGCCTTGCCAGTGAGGCAGTCCTTATTGTTGGCTACAAAAAAGAAATGATTCAACAACGCATTGGAAAAAAGTATGGCACTGGCAAGGGCTCCATCAACATAGTATATGTTGACCAGCAAGAGCAAAAGGGAACAGGGCATGCGCTTCTTCAGGCAAAACCCTTTTTCAAAAAAGGAGAAATACTTCTTGCCCTGAACGGCGATGACGTGTTCTTTCGTGATGACATCAAGAAGCTCCTCAAGTTGAGATATGCTGGATTGGTTAAGGCCCATCCTCATCCTGAAGGGAGATTTGGGGTGTTTGTGCTGGACAAGCGCAAGAATATTCCTACTAGGTTTGTTGAGAAGTCTGAAACCTTTGTGTCAAACCTGGTGAATATTGGCTGCTATGTTCTTGATGCCTCATTTTTTGATTTTCCTTTTTCTCCATCCCCTCGGGGTGAGATTGAGCTAACTGACTTTGTTCAGGACCTTATCGAGAAGAGGCTGTTCCATGTTGTTGAAGCAAAACAGTGGCATCCCGTAATCTATCCTTGGGACTTGTTGGAGGCAAATGCAGCACTTCTTTCTCACCTCAAAAAAACAGAAAAGAAGCTAAGAGCAAAGGGCTGCACTATCGAGAAAAATGTTACGATCAAGAATACTGTCCTTATCGGAAGGGGCACCACCATAAAATCGGGGACATATATTGATGGGCCTGTGGTGATTGGGGAAAATTGCGTGATCGGCCCAAACGCGTATCTTCGGCCATCAACAGTAATCGGCAGCAACTGCAAGATCGGGTTTGAGGTAGAGATGAAGAACAGCGTTGTCTTCAACAATTCAACAATCCCCCACCTTTCTTACATTGGTGATTCGGTTATTGGCGAGGGCGTGAATGTGGCAGCAGGATCTATCACCGCAAATGTTCGGCACGATGCTGGCCTTATTAGAAGCTCTGTTCAAAAAAATTATGGCAGTGAAATACGAGATGAGCTTGTTGACACTAATCTCCATAAACTTGGCACTGTCCTTGCAGATGGTGTTAAGCTCGGCATTCGAACACTGATCTATCCTGGAAGAAAAATATGGCCTGGAAAAACAACCTTGCCCGGTCAAATCGTCACAAAAGATATAAAGTATTGAGGATCACCAATGATCATGGCTGACAATGACTGTTTGTTTTGTAAAATTGCGGTTGGAACTATTTCTTCAACGAAGCTCTATGAAGATAATAAGGTTATTTGTTTCCTAGACATTCGCCCTAATAATCCAGGCCATACTCTTGTTGTTCCCAAACAGCACAGCAGAAATATCTTCGACATGCCTGAAGATGATATTCATGCAGTGTTTATTGCTACAAAAAAACTAGCGCATGCCGTCCGTGCAAGCCTTGAGGCAGATGGCATTAACATTGTGATGAACAACGAGCCTGGAGCTGGGCAAGTTGTCTTTCACAGCCATGTTCATGTTATACCAAGATTCAAGAACGATGGGTTTAAGCACTGGGTTGGAAAGCCATACTCTGAAGGACAAGCAGAAGAGGTTCAGAAGAGAATCTTGAAGGCTTTGAAGAAATAGAGAACCTTTAAATATGAAGTATCCTCTTATTCTTGCATGAAAAAAGAGGCACAGCCACTAGCACGTCCGGTGCATACTGTGCATGCCATCCTTATCCTTGTTGTACTGCTTGTTATTGTCGCTTTTGTTGGCTGCCAGCAGCAAGATGGAATCCTAGAAACGAACATCACCAATGAGTATTACGACCCTTTTGTCATTGACCAGGCAGCTCTTCCACGCCCTCTTCCACCGAAAGAGAATGGGCTGGAAACAGCTCATGCATTTGCTGCAGCGTGGAATACAAAAAATTACAGTACTATGTACGACCTTATCGACCCTTTCCTTCAAGAGTACAAATCAAAAGAAAAGTTTATTGCTATGATGAAGATGAATCCTAGAAAATACGGCGTTGATAGCGTAGAAGTCAAGGAAGTAGCTGTTCTTAACCACTACCAGGGAAAAGCGGTTTTTGTCCTGTACAAAAAATCAGGCCAAAGGGAAGCCTCGGAGCTGATGATGGATCTTACCTTTGACCAGAACGAGCAAGCGCGTGTCTATGGCTTTGTAGACTTCTTTAACACGCCAACATTTTATTACGTTTGTGGTGATGTCTTTAACAGCTCTCGTTCAGTAGATATCAGGCATCGGCAGCACTGCCTTTACGAGCTCGCTTACCTTTCTCAATCAAAAGATGTTTGTGAAACACTCCCTCAAGTTATTTTTGACCATGGGGAGTGCTTTAACGTTCGAGAAGATGCTGGTGAGTTTAATAACCTGTGCGACTTCTACGCAACCTGCTTTGGTGTTGTCGCCCACGTTACTGGAAATGAGTCCTTGTGCAATTTTCCATACCCTGTCGATGTTCGGCGCTGCTCTGACGGAAAAGCCATTGCGCGCCAAATGGAAGAGAACAAGAGCCTTAATCCGACGTATGTTATTTCTTAGTAAATGGTTGGCGGGCTATTTGGCAGATGATTAAAGAAACAAACGAAGAAAAAAATAAGCCATCTTCCCTACCCCCTCAGGCAAGGCTCTCCTTTTTGCAGTAAATATTCTTTTGAGGAGATATTCCATGCGCGTGCATGATGAAGCTGGCCATCAATGAGGATGCGCTGCTGGCTGCTCCATTCCTTATCAGGATGTGTCCTAACATAGTCAGCCCAATAGTCAACAAAATTCATCCGGTCTTCTGCATTGGTCTTTCCTGGCTGAAGGTGCTTCTTTTGCCCCTTTTCTGTGCTCACGTCAGTTACCTCGGCTTCAGCGTATCCTGCCCGGGATGCCAATCTACCGGGCACAGCCCGCCAGTCTGGAGCGCCTGAAGAACGCGGATCGTTTCTGTAATGCTTCTTCCAATATTGAGTGCCGAGACAACTTGGTATTTTAGCACGCCATCCGGATCAATGATGAAGGTTCCGCGGAGGGCGATGCCCTGGTCGCGTATCAACACATTGAACATTTCGCTGAGGCGGTGATTTGTGTCAGCAAGAACAGGGTACTTTACGACAGAAAGATCGCGAGAAAACCAAGCCTTGTGAGAATGAGCAGAATCTGTGCTCGCGCCGAGGACAACCGCGTTGCATTTGGTAAATTCCTGTTCTGCTTTGGCAAAGCCAGTTAATTCAGTTGGGCATACAAAGGTAAAATCAAGAGGGTAGAAAAACAGCACAACCCATTTTCCATGGTAGTCGGAAAGGGAAATTTTTTTTATATCCCCATTTACGTATGCTTCACAGGTAAAGTTTGGGACTGTATCGCCGACTTGAAGTGCCATGGTTGTGCCTCCGGGTTTTATGAGTTTTATTAGTGATGGGAGAATGCTGCTGTTTATATAGTTTTTTCTTTACTCGGCTTTTAAGAATACCTCAATATAATCCATAATAACATTACGTTTGTCAAGATTCATGGACACTTGTTCACCATAATTCGTAATTCGTTTTCTTAACAAGAAGCACTTCTTCTTTCTTCAGTTCTATAACCATTTCTTTTACTCTTCCAACCATGTCTTTAGGAAATCCTTTCTGGAGATGTTCAACTGCAGTATGGCTTGCCTCAAATTTACCAAACCTTACCAGCTTATGCAGGATTTTTCCTTTTATTTGCTTATCAGTCCACATTAGTCTATCCTGATAGACTTTTTCTACAAAGCTTTATATATTTTTCAGTTTTATAGGGCTCATGGCTGGAAAATCATTATTGCTCCAGTTAACTGGTGAAATGCCACTATTTAAGATTATGGACTTCTTTGTAGATAATAAAGGGCTTGATTTTACCAAAGAACAGATTGCAGATGGTGCAGGCCTTTCGAGGGCTTCGGTGTTCAACTATTGGGATGAATTGGAAGGTAGAGCGATAGTAAAAATCACAAGAAAAGAAGGAAAAACAACATACTACGCCTTGAATGCCGCGAATCCTATTACAAAACGAATTCTTGAGCTTGAAGCGACATTGATACGGCAGGCAATGGAAAAGGCTGTACAGAGGAAAGATGTTGAAGCAGAATCATGCATTGTGTAAAATCTCAAGAAATCACGTGCCACGTTAGCCCAGAGTACAATTTTGTTACTTATTTGGTGCTATATTCAATAAAAAATTGCCACCCAGCCCAGCGTACAACGCTTTCATCACCCCTGCGTCTGTTCCACAACATCCACCTATCATGCTAAGGCGATAATCACGAGCGAGCCGAACTACTTGTCCTGCAAAAATATCAGTCGCAATTGCTTGCTGTCGAGTCATTTCTGAATATCGTCGTGGATTATTTTCCGATGAAGCGTTGGGATGTACAGATATAATTCTACGCCTGTTTTGAGAACTAAGTGATTCCAAAGCATTTTTAGTAACTTCAGGGCTGTTGCAATTAATCCCTAAGCCAACCGGGTCGAATAAACTGTCGTACCCTATAATTTTGTATAATTCATCGATAGCATGATTTAATGTCCACCCATGGAGAGTACCGTCTTCTTCTAGGCAAAAAGAGATGACATATCCTTTTTTAGGGGTCATTGAAGCAAACGTTTTGGTTCTCGGATCATAACTTGGTACAAGTCGTTTAACGACCTCATCTCCGAACCTTGCTGCTTTTTCCAAAAGATCGCCCATGTAAATAATAGTGCCCATCCTAGTGAAGTTTGCTTTAGATCTATGGATGTCTAACTCATCATGGGCTTGCTTAAATGCTTTTGCCGCTCCGACCGCTGCTTCGAGGGAAGGGGCTGTTTCAAACATCAGGTCATCTATTTCATGCCCAAAGCGTACTGCAGCAAATGTCTGGGGAAGATATTTATTGTCAATGTCAGATGGTGTTGCTTCGCCCTTATAGCAATCAAAAGGCGGCCCAATGCTCATGACAATCGCAGTATCATCCCTACTTCTTCCAGATTCTTCAAGTGAGGTGATAGCAAGTTTCATTGAATCTAAGCATAATTCCAATCCCATCGCTGGTAAATTGGGATCTACTCCCCTAATCGTGGCTGCTGATTCCAACGTTTGTTTTGCTAGCCTGAAGGAATTGGTAACGAGGACAAGAGGTTGTCCTGCTGGAACGCTTCTTAAGTAGTCTCCAGCAACTTCTTGAACGTATTTCTGTCCCTCTACCACCAATAGTGCAGAGCATCCTGGACCAAGATACTTGTTTGTAGAAACGCCAAATGCTTTTTGCGGCCGTGTCATTACATCTCTTCCAATCCGCTCAGCGATTTCTGTGCCATAGGGTCCGCTAAGAAGTGTTATTCGTTCACTCTTGATCAAGTCTGATATGGTTGCCATGAGTATGGTCGGAAAAGGCAGGACCTTAAAAATATTTGTACATTTTCAGCATAAAATACACTATATATGATTCAAAAATGCAAAGTTTTATATAAAAAATGGTTTATTTACCCCATCATGATTGACGATAGAGACAAAAAACTACTTGAAACACTGAGAGAAAATGCGGATTTATCAACCTATAAAGTATCTAAAAAAACAGGAATACCCCAGACCACGGTCCTGAATCGCATCAGAAAGCTCAAGGAAGAAGGCATCATTAAGCGGTACACGGTGGAGGTAGATCATAAGAAACTCGGCGATAGTGTAAAAGCGCTCATCTTTGTCAAAGTGAATAAGGACATCGAAAAAAAGAAGCATGGCAAAATCGCGGATATTGAAGAAAAGCTCTCCAACTATTCTGAGGTTCTCTGCGTGAAAAGGCTCATGGGAAAACAGGATTTTATGATCGAATTAATAACAAAGGATGTTGACACGCTCAACCATTTTCTGATAACCAAGGTCCGGTCCCTTGACGAGGTTGCTGACACGGAAACAGTGCTTGTTCTGCAAGAATGGGATGGCTCTCATTATAAGTAAGCCTTTATGGAAAATATTTCCTCATTTTTAGCCGTTGCAGTGGGATTCATCATGCTGATTTTACTGATTTTTTTGCTCCGAGCTTTAGCGAGGAGCCTCTGGCCACACATCTATCTAGTTATACCGACGCAAGAATTTTCATCAAAAGCAGTACAGTTTCCTCCCGATGCTGAGGATTAGTTGTGCGATGAGGGAGGAAACTGTACTGAGGGCAAAGGCATAAAAAGATCCCGCTCTTCTGCCTGGTATGGCTAACCATTCCTTAACCCGGCGAGAAGCTCTTGCAGGGCTGGCAGCTCTTGTAGCCGGCTGTGGGCTCAAGGTCAAGACAAGCCTTCGATCTGATATGCACCAAGAAGAACCAGCACCTGAAGAGCCTGTCAAGCCAATGCCGCAGATTAAGCTGTATCAGCCTGAGCTAGGTGTTCTCCTGCCAGGTGGTGCTAAATTACGAGAGCCATCTGGTGGGTCACGGGATTATACTGGTAAACAAGGCTCAATTTGTTATGGTGATTGGTGCAGAACAGGAGATACGCTTTCTGATTATCTTAGAACTAGGGCGCAGGGCAGAGCGGTCCTCCTGAACTTTATGGCATACTGGTGTGGCCCCTGCAAAAAAGAAATTCCACAACTGAACGAGCTTGCCAAAAGATATGAGAATATCCTCACTGTTGTCGGGCTTCATGTGTATTATGAGCATGGGGGGGATGGGGCTGACTTAGATGATGTTGTCAAGAAAGCCCCAAAAATGATCGAAGAAGAGGGTATTGAGTTTCCAGTAAAGCTCATTAGTGTGCGTGATGTGGAAACAATTTTTGGTGCAGTGCCGGGTGATATGGCTAAAAAACTCCCGGTAAACGTCCTTGTTGATCGTGGAAGATTTATACGATACTCAACTGGCATGCTTAGGACACGAGAGCAGTCCCGAAGTTATCTTCTTGAAGAACGAGACACTATCGAAGAAACATGTATCGCGATTGAGATGGTGAGTAGAGAAGGCCAGTGAACAACTGGAGAGAATGCATTCCATCACCCATCCTTCCATTCTCTCCCATACAAGCGCTCAAAAAAAGCTTGCTAATACTTTATTCTCCATTTGTTGGACAACAGATTGGCTTACTCGAACAATAGGCTCGCTGGCTTGAAGCTTCCTAAAATCCTCATCCATCTTAACATATATTTTTTCTCCAATCGTTCGCCGCTCAATAGGAATCCCCTTGTCAGAGAGGGCTGCCAAGCAGTCTTCAAGCTCTGCACTTTCTATCAGCGTCTTTGACAGCAAATAGGTGAGTGGAACATATTTTCCAAATTCGTACAGGATGATAAATAACTTCTGCTCATTGATGGATAAGTCGATGCGAACTTTGGTCTGCATGATGAAATTTCTGAACATGCGCTGCATGGTATCAACGCGCATATTGAGCTTTTCCATTTTTTCATCAAGAACGTCAAGAACATTCTGCTGGGTTTCGATGTCCCTTGTATTTTCGTTAATAGCGAGAAGATGTTCGTCAAGCTCATCCTTGACACCGGAAAATTCCTGCTGAATTCGCTGGTTCAACACATTGAATTGATCTAAAATAGATAATGTATTCTGCCCAAACACCTCTTTCATACCAACACCCCCCAAAGTAATTCTGGCAATTCTGGGGGTTAATAAATATTGTGGTTGTGAAAAAATATGTTGATGGTCTCCAGGAAGTGGCACCTGGAAACCAGTATAGGCGTTTGGTATTCCAATAACCAAAAATGGTATATTTTTGATTTTGCCTAAAGAGTGAACAACGAAGAGTTATAAGGGTGAACAATGAACCAGTGCAGTTTCTTCCCTCATCGTACAACTATATTGACGTATCGGGAAGAAGCTGCACTGCGTCTTAAGAAAAGTCTTCCATTGGCAGAACTAGGCTGTAATGTGGGAGGAGGCTCCTCGCTAAAGCTCGGAGCCCCCAAATCGCTTTTGACAACTCGAAGTTTTATCTGGTCCCTAGAATCATGCCATTGGGCTGCGGATGTACAGCCTGGAGGGGCCACACAAAACTCGCCTTCAGAATTATACACTATAAAGGTGCTGGAACAGAAGCGATGCGAGTTTTGATGGATATACCAAAAACATTTGAATTAAAAGAGGTTCCTTCTGCTTATGATCACTTCTCGGGCACGGCTTGCGGTAGAATTGTCAAAGCTGAAGCAGTTTGAGCAGCCTGATCATCTTACTGAACAATACCCAACTGATTCTGAAGTCGCTTCAGAAGTGCTTTGGACTGCGTACTATAAAGGAGACATTGAAGGAAAAAGCATCGCTGATCTTGGCTGTGGCACTGGTATTCTTGGCATTGGTGCAATGCTCCTTGGTGCAAAAAAAGTATTCTTTGTAGATAGTGATGAGGCTGCATTGAATGTTCTTCGGCAGAACCTTGAGGCTATTGATGTAGGCGTCTGCACTCCCGTGATTCAGCAAAAAGACATTAAAGAATTTTGTGAAAAGACAGACACGGTTATTCAAAATCCTCCATTTGGGACAAGAGTGAAGCATGCTGATCGTGAATTCCTCCTCAAAGCATTTGAGACTGCCCCTTCTATCTACACCTTTCATAAAACAACAAGCAAAGAATTCATCAGCCAGATCGCTGCAGACAACCAGTTCAAAGTGGAGAACTATCTTGAATTTGAATTTCCGATTAAAGCATCACAACTGTTCCATCATAAAAAAATCCATCGCATTAAAGTTGGCTGCTGGATATTAAGAAAGGCTGACCTTAGTGCGTATAAACCGGTGTTATAAGGTTGGACAGAAAAAGAAGTGACGCTTGGCCAGGCATATTCTATTTTTACTCTGTTTTTCTTGGACTCCGAACGTAGTGAGGAATCCCCCATTTAAGCTTAGTTCATCAAGCGGAAGACTATTCTTACAACGCAATATCTTTTTCTCCCGTCACATTAATGTAGTTGTGCTGAAGAGGGAGAAAAAGATATTGGAACCGGCTCTGTCCCGAATCTCTTGTTTTTTAGTTAAAAATATAACCCGGAACAGCTTTTGGGCTGTTCTGGGGGTGGGGAGTAC
>JACOVM010000024.1 GCA_016177345.1 Candidatus Woesearchaeota archaeon
GCTTCAAGAGCTCCAAGCAAGCCAACAACAACTGCAGCAGCCATTAAGTGGAGGCATAAATGCAGGCATTAGCGGCAACGAAGAGCTTATCAAAACTATTCTTAACGATCAAACAAAATTAACGCTTCAAAACTGTGATGTGGTTGTCGACTATGCTGAAGACAAAGAAGACGACCTCGACGACGAGATCAAAGACGCACAAGATGACCTTGCTGAAGAGCGAGAACGCCTTGCTGCGTATAATACAGACCTTGTTCAAGCTGGTGCTTCTGGCGATAGCGGAGAGATTCGACGCGTCAACGACAAGATCGACAGAACAGAAGATGACATTGACGATCTGGAAGACGATATTGAGGATCTTGAAGACGACTACGATGACGTCAAGCGCCTTCGTGTCAAAGCAGAATACCAATGCAGGCGCTTAGAACGCGCATTTTAACAGCATACTTTTTATTTTTTATCTTCTTTTACATAATTTTTCAACAAGCTTTAAATAGCAACATGGCCATATTAAGTCCATGGTCCACGACAAAATCTTTACCATACTCTTCCAAGAAGATGAGATCACGTGGAAAACTCTTCTTTTAGAGCTTGTCAAAAGCGAGCAAATGGATCCCTGGGATATTGATATCTCAGAGTTGACGAAACAATACCTCCAAATGCTCAAAGAGATGAAGGAGGCAAACCTTCGCATTTCTGGAAAGGTTGTGCTTGCAGCTGCCATTCTTCTTCGCATTAAATCAAACAGGCTTGTTGAAGAAGATGTCCTGCAATTCGATAACTTACTATCTGGCCAGGATGAAGCGCAATTATATGCTGAAGATGGTGATCAATTAAAGCCGGCCATAGACCGCAGCAGGTACAAGCAGCTCAGGCTTATTCCAAAAACACCCCAGCCAAGAAAGAGAAAAGTATCCATCTACGACCTTATTGCCGCCCTAGAAAAAGCCCTTGAAGTCGAAAAGAAAAGAAAGCTTCGCATTCCTTCCATCATCAAACTTGAGCTGCCAGAAAAAAAAGTAGATATTAATGAGGTCATGGGGAAGGTATATGCTCGCGTGCTCGCCATGTTCCACAAGGACGAAGAAAAGAAGATCACGTTTGACCATCTCGTCGGCAAAGGAGCTGAAAAAAGAGATAAGATATTCACCTTCATCCCCCTTCTTCACCTTACCAATCAAAGGAAAGTTGACCTTGAGCAGAAAGAGGCATTTGGAGAGATCGACATCAAGGTGATCAAGGCAAACATTGACAAGGAGATTGAGAAGGAATTGGGAGAGGTGTATTGACTCACCCTATAATCTGTATCTCAGTTGTTCTTATGAATTTTTAAGCTTTTAAAAACCAAAGATTTATATAATACAAAATATTACTTTTGTAATACATGACAAAACAGTGGATTTTTGACGCATCAACAATTATTTTGCTTGCAAAAATAACATTACTAAGAAATGTTGCATTGGCAAAAATAATCATTTTGCCTGAAGCAGTCTGGAAAGAAATCAATCAAAAAAAGGAAGCGTATGACACCCAAATTATTGAGCAGCTCATTTCCGAAAAAATGATTAGAACAGCATCAGAAAAGACCCAAAGCCTGATCTTTGAGAAAGAATTTGGATTAGGTAAAGGGGAGTCAGAGGCTTTGGCTCTTGCCCATCAACAGAAAGCAAAACTTGCAACAGATGACTTACGTGCAATAAAGGCAAGCAAGGTGTTCAATATTCCATTTGCCACGGCAATTCATTTCCTCATTGACCTAACAAATCAGGGGGTAATATCAAAAGAAATAGCTAAGGAAAAACTTCAAAAATTAGAAAAATATGGACGATATGGCGGCATGATGCTCCAAGATGCAAAAAAAAGAATCGAGGGAGGGCAATATGGCTGAGGTAATAAGCTTTCGGTTTCATGAACATGAATTAGATCACATCAACAAGTTTTCAGCGGAAAAAAAAGTAGATAAAACAAGCGCTGCCCGAGAACTTATTGAACAAGGATGGAAGCACCACATTCTTTTAGAATACAAACAAGGAAAACTCTCATTGGGACGGGCAGCTAAAGCCCTCCATCTTCCGCTAACTGACTTTGTAGATCAGCTTGCTGAATTAAAAATCCCGTCCCCAATCTCTTTTGAAGATTATCTTCAGGGCTTAGAAAATATGAAAGAGTGATTCTAAAGTAAAAACTACACAAATTTCTCTTCACTCCTTATCACCCCTTATTTTGATATTCTGCAGCAGACGGATTTTTTTGAAGATACCTTTCTAGCCCGTAGAGCATTCTCCCCACTTGATGGTGGGGGGTCAACATAAGCATCACCCCAAGAACTCTTCCGTCAATGCCAAGATTGACAAGATCGCGATAGTGCTGTACAGGAATAGCCTTAACCGCATTAAGGAATTCACCATATTCCTTCACTTCTTTTTGTTGTGATCGAAGAACATACATGGATTTTGTTCGTTTTTTCATGCGTGCATGAATATTTTTCTCCCCCTTCAACAACCGCTGTGCTTCTTCAAGCTCGTGACTTTTAATTTTTCCAGAAATATGAACTCTCGCAAAAAGATCAGAGGAAACCTCATCAAAAATTAAGACATCCTCGTTTGGGCTGACAAAGCTTCCAACAACATGCCCAATTTCGTGAGCAAGATAATCATCAGCCATGCTCCCGAGCTCCCGATTGCTTACTGCTACCGTAAGAGAATCAAGCCCAAAATAAGCTGGATGCTGCCGTGATATTTCTGCCATATTATGATTGAGCACGGCATCTATAGATATTGAAGGATAGGATGCTGCTTTTGCAAAAGGGCCAATATCATCTTCTGAAACATGAAATGCCATAACAAAAGATCGCGGCTCTGCTGAAAAGCGCCTGTCATACGGGCCATCATTATACATGCACCGATAAAGGCCTTGTTTGTCCGCAATTCTTCCACTCGCGCTAAGCCCATAACGATCAGCCAAATGCCTAATGATTGCCCTTGCTTTCAGAACTCTTTCCACAATTTTTGTCAAACGGGCCTGATGTGGCTTTGTCAGATCATATCTTCGTTCGGCAACAGCGTTCTCCTGCAGAAGATCAACGTCGGGATTGTCGAGAACTCGGTCGACAACATGGGTTATGGCTTTTGACAAGGCAAGCGCATGTACGAGAGAGCTGTTTCCTATCATGGTGGGGCAGCAATAGTTTATTGTTTATAAGCCTTATTACGGCAAGACACACAAATCTTTATAAATAATCGTGCTTCTTCTGTGCCATGAAACGGGTTATTAGCCTCCCTGTTGTTGTTGCATTGCTGGCGCAGTCATTGCCATCATCGCCAGATACCCCTACTCATTGGCAAGATGATGGTGTTGCCGCAGGACTTGAGGGTTCAGTTCTTCTCGCCCAAGCTAATGGCGAGCCGCCAGACGAGTACACTGCTTTTCTCCATACTGTTGATGCAAAAAGAGAGCAGTTACGGCATACCTATTCTCAAGCAAAAACAAAGGCTAAACGCCAGACGGTTCTTGATGAAGCAAAACAGCTTCTTTTCAACAGCCTTGTCACTCATGTCTTTCCTGCATGGTACGGTACGACATGGGACTTTAATGGAACAAGCGAGACACCTGGAGAGGGAGAAATCGCTTGCGGCTACTTTGTAACTACAACATTAAGAGATGCCGGATTCAACCTTCCCCGCGTTAGGCTTGCACAGCAGCCAGCAGAGCACATTATTAAAAATCTTGTTGGCAAAGACCACATCCGGCGATACAGCGATGCAAGCGTACGTACAATGGAACAGGAAATTCGGGCATGGGGCCCGGGACTGTACGTTGTTGGATTGGATATTCATGTTGGATTTCTCGTCAATAATGGGCTAACCACCACCTTTGTCCACTCTTCATATTATAATCCGCCAAAGAGCGTTGTATCTGAACCAATAGGCTCCAGGAACCCCTTTGCAGATTCCCGATACAGGGTTATTGGGAAGCTTGATGGGGACAACGAAACCATACGTAAATGGCTTTTTGGAGAGCGATTTCCAGTCAAGTATGATTATTTTGAAACCAAGTAGTTTTGGTAGTGGCTGTTGAGTAGCTGTATGAGCTGCCCCAATCCTTTCCACTCATTACCCACCACAAACCACCTAAACTACCCGCCAGTATTTCTCTGGTCATTCATCGCCAGTTTTTGTAACACTGTTGGTAGCCTTGACACATCAGCATCAGGCGGTACAACAAGAATAAAGGTTCCCCAATCAAAGGCTGTTAAGTCACTGGCTTCGAGCGTTATAGACGTGTCAGGCCCATAATTGTAGTGGTTTTCTAGCACCTGAAGCTGGCCAGTGACAGGATCCCGCATTAAAATACCCGTATGTTCTCCACCTGCAGCAACAATAAAGCCGCCATCAATGTTGCTTTCCAGTAATTTACGATACGCTGTTTCATCACGTGGCGTCATGGTTTCTGTTATCAAGGGAATGATTTCACCAGTAGAAATGTCTCTTCGCGACTCAGAAGGTTTAAAATCAGTAACGACCGCATCAACACTTATCTCACCGTACCATTTTTGTCTGTTCATGACTTGGGATATGGCTGCGAGGTGTTGTGGATTTGACCATTCTGGATTTTTTGAGTCTGGCGCCATAAAGATGACCTTCCATCCCTGCTCTTGAAGAGCCTGCGCCAGCTTTGTACCACGAGCCTTGGATTGAATGTATTCCTGGCGCACGATACTGTACTCCGCACTTTTTCCGGCTTCTTGGTGAGCAGAGCGAAGGATGCTTTCACATAACTCAATGCAGCTCGTACGAACTGGAAAACCGCCTTTGACCTCCCGCGGATCTGATGGCGTTGGCTGTTCCTCAAGAACCCTGTTTACTATTTCTTCAGGATTGCTATTGGCGTCTTTGCTTCGCAGGGAGGCGTATGCCGCAATCTGCTCGGTAGTGGATAACTTTTTTGTAATAAGCTTTGCTTCTGCTACAAGAACATCAAGAGAGTAAAGTGGATGTTCAGGCGGAAGCATGCGCTTCTCTATCATAGTTATGAACAATGCTTCTTGCTGGCTCAATCCAAGGCCACCGCTCCTTTCACCTAACCAGAGGACATAATCAGATTGCTTACCGGGTATTGGTGGCTGCATGAGCCAGTTGTATTCTGATTTTGCCCCATAATGGGTGCCAATGCCGCGTGCTGCAAGAAGATCCCGATATCTAGCAAAGAGCTCCTGGGCATTAGCGGCAATTGTTGATCCGAAACTAACATCAGGATATTGCTGCCTGCCGATAAATGTGTAAACAATACTGGCCTCGTCATGGGCGCCAACAGCAAATACTGGAAGCAAAGAAAGATCGCCTTTAAGCTTAACTGGGTCTGATGAAAAAATTGCTTCACCAAGCTCTCCTTTTCGATACGTAACCTTTCCGCCATCACTTACCTCAATTGGTGAGACAGCAACCATGTCCAAGCCAAGCTCATCACTAATCTCCACCTCAGCATCTCTAACAACAGTTACTCTCATCGTTAAGCCATCACGCTCGACACAGCTGAAGGACTGGTCAGCAGTGCTGCAGCCAACACTGGTGGTGTAATAATTAGTCCTGTCATTTACGGTAACATGAACAGCCCCATCACCAACAAAGTCGGTGAAAGTTGTTTTCGGCTCGAGCATGATATGGTGATCGTAAAAGAAGCGCAATCCCCCGGTAAAGCTGGCCTCGGTCTTCCCAACTTCTATTTCTTCCTTGATAGTCACTTCATTCTGGCTTCTGAACAAGATCCCATCATCTTGTATGGCAACGTTCATGAGCTTTCCATCACCCACAATGTACTTCTTTCCAGCAAATTGAACAACTGCCCCCTCAGAAACAAAAGACTTTCCGGCAGCATACCCCATAGTTAGGAAAACCTCTCCGCCCCGGATGGTGAAATAATCACCTGTTTTTAGAACCTGTGCAGATCTGACCTCAATGCCATTTTCGAAGATCAATCTTCCATCTTCAGCTACTATTGCGCCAGAATGGTCTTCAAGAACAAACCATGTGGAGAATGGGCCTTTTGTTGTCACGCTCACCCCATCATAGCTGATCAGCTGCGCTCCTTCTTCAGCAGTAATGCCAAACCGCTTATACCATAACTGAAGAAGAGCGCCATTGTCGTTAAGAATAGTTACGTCAGTTCGTGCACGGTCACTAATGTCATTAAAAATAGAGGTAACCTCCATCAAAAGAGGATTAGCTGCTACTGCCCTGCCAAGATCAGGATTTGCTAAACGGCTTGCGAGTGCGGTATTAAGGGATAGCGCATTTGCAAGCTGATCATCACTAAGCAAGAGGATGTTGACGATCTTCCGATCACGAAGAGCATCAATGACTTCTTGCGTGGAGAGTCCGCTGATGAATGTGGGGTTATTATAATCTGGCTCTTCATGCATTGAAGCAGCAACAACTACATAGTTCATGATGCTAAAAAAGAAGAGCAAAAGAAGCAAAAAGAGTTGTTTTTTCCTCATGCTAACCCACCCCAATCATAGCGGATGATAAAAGAATAGATGAATGGCTCAGGGGCGTGCTCAGTGAAATCATCAAAGACCACATGGTACACCATCGTGCCATTTCCCATGTAATCTGTTTCAAACGTGAAATGGCGCTCTGAAGCAAGATGAGTTAAGAATCCGATAGGCATGTAGCTGGTATCCTTTGCCTGCTCGTCAAGAAATTCACGGACAATACCATATTTTTCCTGAAGCGGATAGTGCAGGGTGTGGCGTAGGCCATCAATGGTCATACTTGTTTTCCCTATCGTTGCAATAACTGGAGAAACAAGAGATACGGTAACTGCACCAGAGTTGCCAGTACCACCAACCCCAACAGCAGGCTCAAGCCCCACAGAAACAGAGATATTGCTCTTATCAAATACGACCCCGAGGTCGGAGAACGCCCTGAAGCCATCAATGCACGTGTTGACATTCTTTTGTATTCTTGATTGTAACGCTTGCCGAATCTCTTCTTCGCCAGGAATAAGAACAACTCCTTTGTTGAAGTAAACTGGAACAACAACGATGTCTTGTTTCGACTCCATGAACCCCACACCATTCTGCAACGCAGTAAACTGGTAAGAGGTAACTACTTCATAATCTGATGGAAGGCCATCAGAAAACCCTTCCTTCCCAAGGGAGAGAATGCTGTTTATTGTTCCACTATCAAAACAGTGGAGAATGAACTGGCGAACCTGCTCTTTATCAGCCGATACCGTTAAGATGCCTTGTTGAGACGTGGAGGAAGGAACAACATGATCTTTTGTTGAATAGAACGAGAAAACGACAACAACAGCAAGAAGAACAATCACCCCGATAAGAATGAATAAACTGGCTTGGGCATTCTTTCTCCACCTCTTCCTCCCTCGAGCCATTTCTCTTTTGACGAAAGAACAGTTAATAAAGGTTATTGTTGGGGGGGCGTTATTGAAAAGTTTACTACCGGCTTCAAGTCGAGCCTCTTCCTTTTCATTTATCAGACTAACAAGGGGGACTTGCCCCCTACGGGGAATGTCAGCCATCCATGAATAGAATCAAAGGCGAGAGGCTGGTGCTGGCCGAGCGAAGCGAGGTTTTCAATAACGCCTGTTGGGGATGGCACGAATGGCTAATGAAACACCCCCAAACTATTTAAATAAAGGCCAGTTTTGGACGAATATGCACATTTTTGTAACCAACATCTTAGGAAACCCCCAAGTAGGCTTGTACGGGTTCGCCAATGACCATTTTTGCCTTGTCGGAAAAGACCTTCCGGAAGCACAGGCAAAAAAGATAGAAGAGGCTCTGCACGTTCCAGTCTACCAAATAACCCTTTGCGGCACCTCCCTTATCGGCGTATTTTGCGCAGGAAATAACAATCGCATCGTGCTCCCAGACCTCTTGTTCGATGACGAGCGTGAAGAGCTCGACAGGCACCGTATCCCTTACACGATCATTAAAACAAAGCTCACTGCCATGGGCAACAATATCCTGTGCAATGACCACGGCGCCATCGTCAATCCCGAATATAGTGCTGATGTCAAAAAGCTGATTCGAAAAGCGCTCAATGTCCGCGTTGTTCCAGGAACGATTGCCGACCACCCAACGGTTGGATCGTGTGGCGTGGAAAACAACAATGCAGCATTTCTCCATAAGGAGATAACAGAAGAGGAATTGCAGCTTGTCGAGGACGTCTTAGGCGTGCCATGCGAAACTGGCACGGTTAACCTCAGCAGCCCCTACACTGGCGCGGGAGTTCTCTGCAACAGCTTTGGCATGGTTATTGGCGACCACAGCGGCGGGCCAGAAATCACGTATGTAGACGATGCACTCCAATTTAGAAAAAAAGATGGAGAAGAAGAATGACACCGCCAAAACAGCCCGGTAGCGAAATGGATGTCCGGCAAGAGAAGGAAAAAAAAGAAAAAGTACTTCGAGAAAAGTATGTCCAATTGCAGATGTTCCTCCAGCAAATGAAAAAAGCAAGAGAGCAGCAGGAAACCTTTGACCAGCAAATCACCGAGCTTGAAAGCGTAAAAGAAAGCCTTGACGAGCTAAAAACTGTCAAGCGCGGAACAGAGATCCTTGCCCCGATCAGCGGAGGCTTGTTCATCAAAGCAGAGCTTAAAGATGCTGAAAAGGTTGTTGTTAACGTCGGCGCTTCGGTGAGTGTTGAAAAAACAACCGAGGAGGCCGCTGGGCTTATCCAAGAGCAAATCACGGAGATTAAGAAGTATCGTGAGCAGCTCCACCAGCAAATCCATGTTGTCCAGGAACAAACAGAACTGCTTGAAAAAGAATTTAAGCGCATTATAGGAAAAGAAAGGGGTCAAGAAGAAGGAGAATAAGAATAATTAAGAAGAGAAAATCACTAAACAACAAAAGCAACGGCAAGAGTACCAAACCACTGCACCATGTTCGGATTCCTCAAAGATAAGCTAAAAAAGGCAATAGCGAAGTTTTCTAAAGACGTCGACAAAGAAGCAGAAGACGTTGGTAGCGATGCAACTAAAGAAGAGGCTAAAGAACAAAAAAATAAGGGGCAAGAAAAGATACAAAAAGCAAAAGAGATAATAAAAGAAAAA
>JACOVM010000031.1 GCA_016177345.1 Candidatus Woesearchaeota archaeon
AATAAAAAAAATAAAAAAACGACCATGAAGGCAATCATTTTCGATCTCGATAATACCCTGTTTAATTCCACTGGCCAGTTATACGTCCAAGCGCGGCGAAAGGCATGCAAGGCAATGGCCAAGGCAGGAATTCCATCAACGCAGGACAAGCTCTACCAGGATATGCTGGAATTCTACCAACAGTACGGCCCTTTCTTTGATGTTGTCCTTGCCCAGCTCCTCGACAAGTATGGGATCACTGATGAAAAAAAGAAGGAAAAAATAAGGGCAGCAGCAGAAGAGGCATACAATTCTGTCAATGTCTCCGGCATCACCCTCTACCCAGGAGTGTATGAAATGCTGGAGCGCCTCAAGAGCCAGTACAAGCTTGCCCTGCTCACGTCTGGCTGGCCCGACCAGCAAAACAAAAAAATTGAGGCGTTGGGCATTCGCCGCTTTTTTGACCTTATCGTGTTCGACAACACCCTTGGCGAAACAAAAAGCGCAAAAGATTCTGCCATTCGGCAAGTTCTCAAGGCCTTTGATGTTGCGGCAGAAGAGGTTGTTTGCGTTGGCGACCGCATCGACCGAGAAATCATGGCAGGCAACAAGCTCGGCCTCGTTACTGTCCGCGTCATGCAAGGCAGTTATTCAATTCTCACGCCAAGAGACAGGTTTGAAGAGCCAACCTTCACCGTCCATAATGTTGTAGAAGTGGAAGAGATTATAGAATCGCTGGAAAGTAGGTAGGTGAGTGGGTAGTAATAGCACATGGTTTCTTCTTTATTTGAGGGCTTCATTCATGTTTGATCATAAGTAGTCTGAAATAATAATCCCGCCACGACCTGTGGTCGGACGAGAACAACAATGAGGCTGACACCGCCGCAATCAATGTTGTTATCAAGTCCTTTTTTCTTGCTCCACACTATTGAGGAGCAAGAAAAAAGGAGTTAAAAAGTAACTGCTGTGCGGCGGTGTCCCGACCACTTGTTCACGGCGCAGCCGTGATTATTACATTACATTCCACTCATTCTAGCAAAGAATAAGATTTGATGGGCGCGACCAGACTCGAACTGGCGACCTTCTCGGTGTAAACGAGACGTTATAGCCACTAAACTACGCGCCCGTAAAATGATTCGGTTTTTTGGTTGTTTATAAAGGTTGTTGCGATAATCCGTAATTAATCCGTAATCAAATCAAACGCTGGCAAGTTTAGTTAAATAGATTTTAGCTAAATAGATCAGTCTGATACAACGGTTATCAATTTTCCATCTTTATCACGCTCAAACCACTGGGTGTCTTCTCTATTCTCATCATAGCTCATTATCGAGAGAAGAACACGTTCATCTCGTTCTGCAGGGTTTTGCCTAAGGCAATGCATTAAAATGTTCCTTACCTCAACTTTTTCTATCTGCATCACCCTCTCTTCAATAAACCGTTGGTCATGGATTTGATGGTAAGCTTCTTTGTTCTGCTCATGATACTCGGCGGTTCCAGGCAATGCTCGTTGGGATGGTCCGTTGATAAGACTTTTTCCGGTAAACATCCAATATACAAGCATGCCTAATGTCCAAATATTTGCTGCAGTGGTGAACTGGCTTGTTTGTGGTTGAACTCCTTCTTCCGCCCAATAATCTGCATCATTGGCTAATTCAGGTGGTCGAAGAATGAGCGGGTATTGATACCGAGGATCGCCTGAAGAGGTGAATCTGCTAACGCAACCAAAATCGGAGAGCAATATGTCCCCTCCATTAACTTTAGTGATGCCAATGTTATCTGGCTTAAAATCCTTGTGAACAATAGCTGCTCTTGAACAAGCATGCAGTGCAGTGGCTAACTGTGCAGTGAATCGTATAAGCTTAGAGTAAGGGATTGGCCCATTTCTCAATTCATCTTCTAACGTGTGATCATAAGGGATTGTTTGTAAAAAGAAAACATCCTCTCCACGCTCATTGCGCCCTTGTATTGGCGGGGATACGGGTGCAATGTATGGCCCATTAGCAAGCTCTTCTAATGCTGCACCAGAAAATTCTTCAGCATATATCCTTCGCATTAGCTCTTGCTCATCAGCATCTTTGTATCTTGTTCGGTACAGCTGAACTCCTTTTGAGCTCGGATCAATCATCAAAAAGGCTCGTTCATGGCCTGAATGGATATTTCTTGCAAGATATGCTTTCTTTAATGACCCCCTACCAAGCTTGGCAATGATGATATATTGTGGGATGTGGATTGCTTCAAATTCTGCAACCTCGTCAAGAGATTTTGCTTTTCCAACAGACATGATGGTTGCAACTTTATCCCAGTCTCGGCGCAACGTTCTAAGATATTGTTTTACGCGAGTAAGTGCAGTGTTTGCTGCCATTGCATCCTTATCAATTCGCTTCATGAGTTCACGCCAAGAATCCATGTGTTCTCTTAATCGTTCTGGATTAGTAATCGGAAACTTCTGAATCATGCTAACGTATTCCATCTCGGCAGCGACCTCGTCACCGGAAGGGTAAACGGTAAAGGTCTCCTGCTCACCTATTCTAATGATCTCTTCAACAGCCCTGATATCCTCTTCCTCACGGCTAAGAAAAGCAACCATATCTGAAATAATATCCTTTTCTTCTTTTGGAGAACCATCTTCATCGGTAATACAGCCACCATCCACATACTCCAGGATGACATCGTACTGAACATCTCGTACTGGTCGAATTTCTTTTTGCCATCTTGTTAAGCTAAAGCCCGCTAATGCATCAAGAAGCCAGTGGTGTGTTTTAGTGCTTACTGTGCGCAGGCCATCAAGGAACCTGAAGTGATCAATAAACGCATTAGGGTCAATGAATGCCAATGCCCCCAGTGACATGGCGTAGGTATGCTCATCGAGCCTTATGTGCGCTTCATCTTCCACATCTTTCCGAAACTGGCTGAGTAATGAAACATATAACTCAGTATCTGCGAGGGGAAAGAAGCCAGCCATATTTAGGGCATAGCGTTTTAGGGACCAATCACCGCTATCTATTGCCCCTTTACAAATGTCTGTAAGCTCAGCACCATGATTAATTCTAACCTCCTCAACAGCTTCAACCATCGTCGTGATAAATGCATGATCCATTTTTGCTTCCTCGCGATTAGAGCCGTAAAAGAAAAGATGCAATAAGGGATGGCTATCGGGAAGTGAGCTCCAGTCAAAAGAGTGATCTCCTTTCTTTCGACGCGAGGATAAAGACTGTTGGTAATCAAGATACTTATCACTCAGCATGCCTATTTTCTTGATGACCCCATCAGAAAACGTTTGTGGTGGAGCAATAAACGACGACACTAAAGCGCCGTCTAATGTTGCTAATGCCCTTGCTGCAGCAAGGTGTAAATATATATCTGGCGTTAACTTATTCCCCTGATATATTGTAGCGGTTGTTCCATCAGAAGATTTTACTTCAAAAGGCCGAGGATCAAAAATATCCTCAATACGTATCATCCCCGTCCGAATCGCCATTTGCTCTTCTAATTTTTTGACAACTGTCTGATCACGAGTTGTAGCATCATGCCGCAAGGCATACCTCCAGTCAGAAAACAAGCGCCGCGCAAGGCTTCCTCTTCTTTGTCTCTCTATCTCATTCAGAATTCGTTGCCTTTCCCCTTCCCCGAGACGCTGTTCAAGCGACATAAGATGGGAAAGATGGTGGATTATTTAAGCCTTATCTGGCGAGAGGCTCTGTAGAAAATGTCGCCTTAGATTTTTAGTCAAAAATGATGATCTGACGACTAAAAGCGAAGAAAGATTTTCTTCATGCCCCATTATCCAAAAACTTTTTAAAGAAAACGAACCAAAATTTCATGATGGCATCTATTCATCGCTATATCCTTTCTATAATGGTTATTTTCCTTCTCATATTTGTAATTGGTTGCGGCCAGAAGAACGTACCTGCACCAAGCCAAGGTAAAACACTAACGGCAGATGCAACACAGCAAGAAATCGCCCGAATAACCGAAGAGCGAACAAGGGAGGTTTTAGAGCAGTACGGTGTTGCCAGTGCAGGAAGTGGTTCAGGGCAGCAAATGGAAGGTGATTGCGACACCACGCCAAACAAGCCGAGATTCAGCCATGATAAATATTATACAGGCCCATTAATTGATACTCATCTTCACATGCCAGTGTCATCAGTGATTGTTAGCGATATTGCGATACGATCTGGCTTTGAAGATATGCCTCACGCTGGAAAGATACCTGCGAGTGACATCATCTGCCTTATGAAAAAAGAGGGGATAACCAAGGCATTTAGCTTCTTTATCATCCCAAATGCCGGAATGGACCAATCATTAGGCTATGTTGAGCAAGTGACGAGCCAATACCCAGGATTTGTACCTTTTTTCATGCCCCCATTGCCAATAGAAAGCCTTAACCCAACACCTGAAGAAGTAGACAATGCTCTTGCAAAGAAACCAGGCTTCTATCAAGGGTATGGCGAGGCAAGGTTTGACTTTGCCAATGGAAAAAATGCGCTTCCAGAGGACCAGTATCTCTTAGACATGTACCGCTTATCTGATAAGCATAACCTGATTGTCCAAATCCATCCAGAGAAAGGCCAGATTGCTGCAATCGAGCGCCTTCTTCAGAAATATCCAAATGTCATCTTCCTTGTCCACCTTGTTCTTGATGAGCGAGACGACATTGACCGACTTATGAGCGAATACGACAACATTTACTATTCTCTCGATGCCGAGCTTACTTCTCTTTTTGGTTATCACACCATCCAAAATAATCAAGGCCCGGCAAAGGAAGAGTTTATTGCATTCACTGAGAAAAATATGAATACCATGATAGACGAAGACCTCGGCCGTTGGGAAGCAATTATCAAGAAGCACCCGGATAGGTTCACCTGGGGAACTGATCGTTGGTTCACCTGGCATTTCGATCCAGAGGTTGGTGCCATCATCGAAGAACTCAGTAGGGCATTTATTGGCCAGCTTGATCCCGCGATCCAAGAAAAAATTGCGTACCAGAATGCCGAAGAGATGTTGAAGAAGAGATGAATGTTCTTTGTTCATTGCCTTTTTCACGCTATGTATTTCTTATCATTCTAAAAACACAATCTTTATTAACCACTTTATTTCTTTGCAAATTATGGGAAAAAGTAATGGGAATGGTGCGGGAAATGATAAGGTTTCGAGTGATATTATCAACTATGTTCAAGCCCAATTGCAAGAGCTCGATCCTGATGCTACCCTGCAAGATGCTGTTCGGCTCAGCAGAAGCCTTTCTGATGAATACCAGCACCTCAAGGAACAAGGCCCATTATACAGTCCAGAACGCCGTGAAATCTCGGGCCTTCAAGAGTATGTTGAAACTGTTTTTAAGGCAGGAAATGCTTTTCGCATAGATAAGAGTTCGTTAGAGGCTGCGCGAAGATATGGCCAACGAATAGATCCAACGCTCACCCCTGAAAGGAGCCAGACTATTGATGCTGTGTTCCAATAAGATTCATCGATATTATGGTATTGACCAGTATGGTGTTCTGTTCTCAGCAGGCTTGCACGTCTTCTCTTGATTTCCGTACTGATAATATTTCAGTACGGACAATATATCCAGTTATATCCGTGCCTTTTTTGTTACCTATTCGTCATATGATAACTGGGCACCATATGATCCTTAAATAAACCGAAAACTTTGAAAAGAGCAGGGGCTTAGCAACATATGCGCTAGAAGGAACCTGAAAACCAATGGTGAACAAATGATGGAAACGCTATTATGATGCTAACACCAAAAACCAGGCGTTTTATATTTATTGTACTTTTTATCCTTCTCTCTTTTGGCATCCTTGATGCGCTGTTCCTGACATATCTTCATCTTTCTCCAGACTCCAGCAGGTTTTGTGGTGCTGGAGAATTCAACTGCGACATTGTCAATAAGGGGGCATATTCAACAATTGATGGGTTTTCTTATTTTCTTGTCATGGACCTTGGTGTTTCTGCCCCGATTATTGATCTCACCGGCAGAAATGGAGTATTGGATCTCTTGTTGTCCAATGCATTTTTAGGAGCTCTTGTTCTCAGTCTTGTTCTTTTCTTAGTTATCTGTTTTAAGAAAGAAAAGCATATCGGAGAGCTCTCGCCAGTCGGTATGCTACGCCTCAGCAGGTGGCTTCTCTTTATTGGTGTGATGTACGGAGCTTATTTGTTCTACATCCAGAAAGTGATTCTCAAAACGTACTGTTTGTACTGTCTCACTCTTGATGTGGTTCTTCTTTTATCTCTTATTCTCCTTATGCTACTGAATGGGAAGGGAGAAAAAATGAACAACGAATAAACTAATTATCATCACTTATTAGTGGCTAAATTACCGTAATCTTTATAAATAACCCTTCTTTTCATCAATAAATCAGCACATAACCACATAAAACGAGGCATACAAAACATCTATGAAAGCAACAACGGTCGCAACACTTATTGTTCTTGGAATGGTTTTATTCGCCACTGGCGGCTTTGCCGGATTCTTATCATTTAAGGCATTTGACGCCACACAACTCCAAACACCACAAATCCCGGTGAATGTTGTTTCTGATGCCGAATACCAAGCTGCACAAACAAAAATTAGCAACCTTAATAGCCAACTTACTACAGTAGAAGCCCAAAACAGGCGCCTCAGTCAAGAGCTATCAAACAGCCAAAACCTGCTTCAAGAGCTCCAAGCAA
>JACOVM010000021.1 GCA_016177345.1 Candidatus Woesearchaeota archaeon
AATGAAACACTCCCTAACTCTAAATTCTGAATTCCTTCCCCATTCTTTCCACAAATCGCTCGCTGATCTTCATTTTTTCCATCAGCTGGGCAAGGTCTCGCGTCGTGCCAGGGATTGGCTCTTTTTTGAGAAGTGCCTGAATATCTTTTGAGACATTGGTGTCTGCAAGGACGTCAAGGCTTCCCAAGAGCCTGCCGAAATGCCGCGCGTATGCTCCCTCAGAATATTGTTTTCGAAACGTCTTCCAGTTCGCCTTGATCCACGGCCAGAGGTTGCTTTTAGCAGCAGGGTTTGCGAGCATCGACCAGTAGAACGTAACGCGGTTTTGCTGCCTCACTTTGCCGCTGGCGACAAATTCGAGAGCCTGCTGAAGAAGCTTTTGATCTTGGAATCCTGCAAGGCCGATGAGTATTTTTCTAATGTCTTGCGGGTCTGTTGCGGCGTTGTGCATGTCAACAAGCTTTTTGTAGGTTTCACTTCCACCCTGCCAGGCAGCAAGGCTATAGACAGTTACTTTCATGTTCGGCTCAAGCTGGCCAGGATTTTTGAAGAGCTTGTTTGCTTTTTCCAACAAGTGCTTATCGCCAAGCCGGCCGAGCTGGCGGATGAGGCCTGCACGAATTTCTTTATCGGTATCCTTATCATTTTGTCTTGAATCCTCCCCGATCCGTTGGAGAAGAGTGCTATACATTGTTCGAAGCTCCTGCTTGATCTTCTCCGCAAAAGTGGTATTCGTGGAGAGAAGCTCAATCGTGTGAAGGCTTCCAATAATGTCAGTTAACGCAATGTACGAGTCTTCATTCTGGTACGCCCCTATAAAATGGAAATAATCCTGAAGAGAAATTTCTCCAGCAAGACAGAGGGCAAAAAGGTCATTGCTTAAGCCCCATCGGTCAACAGCGCCAAGCCTCTTCTGCTTCACTGCTTGCCCTAAATTGTTGAGGAGCTCAGGAGAGTAATGGACGCGGTAAAAGCCAACCTGGTTTGAATTGGCCTTGAGTAACGCATTTGACGCTGATGGCCTCGGCAGTACTGCTGTAGCAGATGCGCTATCCATGATAAGGCGTTGAGAAGAGCCATCAACAGTATAGACAAGAGGGATGTCCCAAATACCTTTACTCATTTTTGCTTTTGTGCTCCTTTCTTTTTTCTTGTCAGGAGAGTATAAGAAGCGCCGCTGCCGAAGGAAAAGTTTAGGGCCATCGGCCTTTACCTCAACCACGGGAAACCCGATCTGGTTAATCCAGCTTCGCGCTATCGCAAGAATTGGCTTTCCAGATTCCTTTTCAAGGGCTCGCCAAAGGTCATCTCCCGCTGCATTGCCGTATTTGTACAAGGTAAGATAATTTCGCAGCCCTTGCCGAAAGGCATTCTCGTCAAGATACGCTTCGAGCATCCGAAGCACCATGCCTCCCTTGGAGTAGCTGATCGCGTCGAACACCTCATCAACATCACGGGGTGTTCGCACGTCGACATTAATCGGATGGGACGTATGAAGCGCATCTAAGTCAAACGCTTCACTGGCGCTTCTGCTCAGAAAGCTCGCCCACGGATCAAGTTCTGGATAGTGCGCTTCCACTGCTTTGTAGGACATCCAATCAGCAAAGCTCTCGTTCAGCCAGAGGTCGTTCCACCATTTCATCGTTACCAGATTGCCAAACCATTGGTGGACGAGCTCATGCGCGATGGTGATGGCAACGCGCTGCTTGTCCGCTAACGATGCTGTTGCCGGATCAAGGAGCAATGCATCTTCCCGATACGTGATCGCCCCCCAATTCTCCATGGCGCCAAAGCCAAAGTCAGGAACAGCAATCAAGTCAAGCTTTGATAGCGGGAATGGAATTCCAAAATAGGTTTCGTAATAGCCCAGGCACTGGCGTGCAGCTTGAAGGGCAAACCTGGCATGGCTGCTCTTTCCTGGAGTAGTTACCACACGAATAACAGTTTTTCCCTTGCTGTCTTCAATCCACTCGAACTCTCCAACACCAATATACACAAGATAGGTCGACATGACTGGCGTTCTGGCAAATGATACTGTTTTTTTGCCAGTTTTCCCTGATACAGCAGATGCAGAATCTTGTTTGACCTCCTTCACTTCTGTATTTGAAACAACATCAAGGCAATCATCACACGTTACTGAAATGTCGAAGGTCGCTTTTGCCGCAGGATGATCAATGCAAGGAAAGGCCTGCCGCGCATCTGCTGCCTCAAACTGGGTTGTGGCCATGTACTTTTGGCTTCCATCTTTTCCAGTGTACTTGCTTTTATAGAGGCCGCCGATAGAGCCAAGCTTCCCATGAAACGTCAGCGATATCGTTGCTTCACCTTTTGGAATAAGCTTTCCAAGATGAAGAATTGCTGTTTCATGATCAGCACGCGAATCACACTTGATGGAGCGCTGAGGAACAAGCAGTGTTGTTCCTTTCCATTGGACTGCTGCGCTGGTGATGGTTAACGCTTTTGCATTCAGCGTGATGTTCTTTGTTGGCTTGAGAACAGACGCGTGAATAACGACTGAGCCTTGAAAGGTGTTCTCGTGGCCCTCCTGGTATTGAAGGTCTGGCTCGATGTGCAGTTCATACTGTTTTGGAGAAACATCTGTTGGGGGAAGAATCTGGATGGGCATACAGCAAAAAAAACAAGATCTCCTTTTAAAGCTTATGATGGCAAGAAGGCAGTGAAAAATAAAATTAACTTTAAATAGGCCGGCAACCAAAATACTCTGAGCTATTATGAAAAAGTACCTCGTTATCGCTATACTATTCCTTATCGTATTCTTTCTAGTGGGGTGCAGCAACAGATTTGTTCCTCCATCTGAATCATTTGTCCGACCACCTGAATCAGAACAATCTCAAGGCTCTTCTGCTGTTTCGGATCATGTTCCAGAGCAACAACAGCAAAACTGGAGAAAAGAGCAGCGCACAGGCCTTCTTGGCCAGTCTTGTGAAGGAGCAGGCTCTTCAAAGATTGACACATTTCCTCTTGATGTGGAGAATATCGAATTGATAACACCCATGGGTAGGGTTCAGGATTCCCACATCACCCCAACAGACCATCAGTATATCATCCCCAAAGGAACAGCAAGCGGATCAATAGTTACTGACGAGCCAACAAAGTATGAAATCAAGGCGCCGGCGGATGGCTACATCATCAATGTGGAATTGTTTAGGGAGACTGTTGAAGAAGAATATCGGAAAGATGCTTACCAGGATAATTACCTCGTCTTCTTTGAGCACTCCTGCACCTTCTACACTAGGCTCATCCACATTGATACGCTCTCTCCAGCTATTCTCTCCAAGGTCACGTTTAAGAATCCTGAAAGCCAGCACCCCTATGGTTCTGCAAGAACTCCCGTGAAAAAGGGAGAGGTCATTGGCACTGTTGGGCCGCACTCATTTGACTTTCAAATCATGGACATGGATGCTAAGAACAGCTTTATTTCACCAGACAATACCGAGCCGTGGACGCTCTACACTGTTGACACGTTTGATTACCTTGCAGAGCCGCTGCGAACAGAGCTTCTCAAAAAGAATATTCGAACGACAGCGCCGCTTGGTGGCAGGGTGAATTACGACCTTGATGGAACGCTTCAAGGCAACTGGTACAAGAACGGGCGACGGCCATACGATGGAAGCCACTGGAAAGAGGAGCTGAGCGTTGTCCATGATTTTATTGACGATAGCCAGATACGAGTTGCACTTGGCAATTTCGATGGCTATTTCAGGGCCTTTGGGGTGAAGGGTAATGCGCCAAAACCGGAAACGGTTACTCCAGCATCAGGCATGATCATGTACGAGCTTGTTCCATTCGAATATTATGACCAATCCGGAAAAATGTGGGATGCTATCCAATATCAGCAAGGCTTAACAGCAAAAAATGAAGAGCTGGTTTTTGGAGTGGTGGTCTTTCAGCTTGTCGATGCCACAACGCTAAAAATGGAGGCGTTTCCTGGAAAGACAGCAAATCACGTCAATGGGTTTACTGAACGGGCTGCGATGTATAAAAGGTAGTGCTCAAATCAGGATGGCATTTTCTAAAAGGCAACCTCTTTCGCAACCTTTAAAAAGGAACTGCCTCTTCTTTGACGTATGGCTGTTTCAACAAAAGAAAAGCAAGAGCTTATCGAGAAGGGGTACCTTCACTGTGTTACCCTTATCGAAATCCTTGGCGCACCAAAGGAACATGTTGTTGATACTCTTTATGAGTACGTTGAGCAGATAAAGAAGAACAAGGATATCAAGGTGGCTCATGAAGACTTTGCCAAGCCCAAACAGGCAGACAAGCTCTATACTGTATTTGTTGAGCTGGAGATCTATGTTAAAAACGCCTCAACATTAGCATATTTCTGCTTTGATTACATGCCTTCATCAATTGAGATTATTGATCCGGAAACGTTTCGCTACAGCGCAACTGATTTCTCTTCATTTTTTAATGACCTTCAAGCACGCCTTCATCGAGTGGATCGCGTTGCAAAAGAGCTTGCTGCAAAAAACAAGAACCTCTTGCGCAATACCAATCTTCTCCTCAGAAACAACGTAATTATCGTCCTTGACAATTATGGAAAGCTTTCTCTCACAGAAATTGCCAAGCGTGTTGGAATTCCCTCAACCCAACTCCTTCCCTTCCTGCAAGAGATGGTGAAGGAGAGCTGGCTCAAGGAAGACAAGGGAACTTATTCTCTTTCTAAAAAAGCAGCAAATCCGGCACCAGTCCAAACAGGAGAGCAGGCACAAGAAGAGCGCGAACACACTCCTATCGCAAAGGAGGAATCGGAGGAATCGTCATGACCAACGAGCCAGCACAAAGCGAACATTCTCATCATCCTCATTCTTCTTCAGGCTCTTCCGGAGAGCTCAAGAAAAAAGTGGAAGCAATTCTGTTCGCTGCTGGCAGAAAAGTAACTATCCAAGAGCTCTGCGAGCTTTGCAATGTCACAGAGCCGGGCCTCATAAAACTAGCCGTCAAAGAATTTCAGCAAGAGCTTACCGAAAGAGATGCTGCCGTGTTTCTTACTGAAGAAGCTGACGGGTGGAAGCTAACAGTTCGAGAATCCTACCTTCCTCTCGTCCAAAACATCACTCCTCATACCGAGCTTGATCCTGCACTTTTGGAGACATTAGCTGTCATTGCATGGAAGCAGCCCGTGCTCCAGGCAGAGATTGTTCGAATCAGGTCAACAACAGCTTACGAGCATATTAAGGTGCTTGAAGAGATGGGCTTTGTCTCGAAGGAAAAACAAGGGCGAAGCTTTGTGCTGAAAGCTACCGGAAAATTCTTTGACTATTTTGACCTGCCAGATAAGGAGGCAGTCAGAGAAATGTTCAAAAATATTGAGGCTAGGTATGAAAAAGAGCACGCGCTAGCTGCAGTACAGGAACAGCAAACAAATAGCAGCGAGACAAGTGAAAAAAACAAAGGGCAAACGCACTTAGCCCAAACACAGCCAACCCAAACGCAGCTCACCCATCTTGGGCAGCTTGATGTGTATAACGCTGAGCCAGACAAAGAGCAGGGGGCTGAAAAGCTGGGTGACTTAGAAATTGTTGATGAGCCTCAAGATGACAATGAAAGTACGGGCCAGCAGGACAACATGGATAAAGAGCGGCAAGAGGATAATAACGATACTGGTGCTGATGCAAGAGAGCATGAAGAAGAATCTGCAGAACATGCCAAAAAAGTTATTGCCGACTTAGCCAGAGATGAAGATGGCCGGCAGGACCATGTTGAAAAAGAGAGTGGTACGCGGCGAACACTCCATCCCCATCTTGAAACAATTGCACGATCCTCTCCTGAAGGGTATCAAGAAGAGCAGGATGATACTTCACAGAAACAACAGAAAAAGAAAACAGATGATGAATGAGTGCTGATGAGAGTGCTGATGATAAGCATTCATTTTTAGCTGACCATGGCCGGAACAATCTACCTTTTACGCTGCCCGAAATGCAAGAACACCATGAAATATGATGCTCGAACACTATTCTTATCTGCAAGCAGAAAACGATGCGTGTACTGCGGAGTAAGCTTTAGGGTTCGAGAACAGATTATTGGAAAAGAATGAGTTTTGAAAGGTGCGCACTTTTTATTTATTTGTATCTTATTTATTTGTATTTAGTTTCTTATTTTAGTTGCCAAGCCCATGCCATTCGTTCCACATCTGTTCTGCAGTTTTTGCTGCTTCTTCAGCATCTTTTTTTCGACCAAGTTGTTGATACGCGAATGACAATCCTCGGTAAGAGTCAAATAAGCTTGGGTCTCGCTTTGTTGCCTCAAGAAAAGAGGCTACTGCCTCATTATATCTTTTAAGTTGGGTAAGAGAGTCCCCCCTATTGATCCATGCAAAGACATTAGTGTCATCTAGCGCTATCGCCCGGGAGTACGCATCAACTGCCTTTTCATAATCGCCTTTCTTTCTCAAGGCGCGCCCAACTTGTTCAAAGATGGTTGAAATGGTTTGTTCTCTGGCAAGGCTTTTCATGTACACCCCATTGTCCCTAGCTGACTTATCAACTCGGTAATTCACCCAATAAGCAAGATCCATAAACTTATCACGATGAACGGTATCCCAGTTGATGTGGGGGTGCTGTGGGTGAGCCTTTTTGTCTGATAATGCCCATCTTACAAAAAAATGGTATGGCACTCGGACTCCTTGGACTGGCCAGCCAAGATCCTCTCCAATGCCAATAAAAAGAAGAGAGGATGTATCACAGTCAAGCTGCCGGTTTTCTGAATCAAGCCCTTCGCCGAGGGTTGTGACTTGATCTTTTATTTCTCCAGTAAGAAGATCAATTCTTCCAGTAAGCTTAAACTTGAACTTGTCGTTGAGAATTGAATCCAGGGCGCGTAATTTTGCTTCTGGCTGCTGTTCTGGCATAATCGTTGATGCTGCAGCCTCACGAATCAGATCAATGGTATGATACGCCTCGTTTGTCACCGGCAAGCTAAACAATCGTTCAATATCTAACGCAAGATACATGATATTCCTTGTTGAATCTATGCCTTTTAACGGTCCATCTTGAGCAAGACGATCAATACTTACCTCTTGGGAGTTTGTAACATCGCTGTTTTCGAGAGGGGGGCTGGATTGGCCAGGTTGATCACTAGAAATAACAAGCGGTTGGCGACCGGCAGGTTGTTGTTTGCTTTCCTGTTCTTTCTGTTCTTCAGGTTTTCGATAGAGATCTGAGGCAAGATCAGTTTTTAGATGGAGGAAACTGCATCCTTCTAATAAACCGCTGAAGTTTCCCAGTCCTGCGGCTGCGCCGAGGCCTCTAAGCAACTGCCGTCTGGTAATTGTCATCGTGAATGAGCTATCTTTGTTGTGTTATACTGTTTGCAAATGTTCTTGAGCAAGCTCTCGAAAGAAATGGATACCATAAGTTGTATCGCCATCGAGAGATTGAATGTACTCGTTCCATGATGGTAATGGTGCTGCAGTTCCGAGCAGCAACGCCCTTAATGGCTCAATATGGAGTTCTCCAACAACAACCCCTTTTTTTCCTTGGAGCCTATTGAACGTTTGTAATTGGGGATGATATAAGGAATGGTCTCGAACAAGAGCCTCATACCTGTCAATAGCGTTTATGGCATCTGTAAACATGGCATGATATGGCCTTTCATCAACATCAACGCAAAAAGAGGGCAGCGCGTGGAGAAGGCCATCAAGGTTAACAGCCCAACGCGGGTGAGCTATTTTTTTGGCTAATGCATGGGCTCCCATTATTTGTATTCTCTCGTTTTGCGTTGTAGCGGTTCTCGCGACATCAATAAGGTCACGATAGAGCTCGCCAGCAAGAGCAAGATGGCGATCTTCTCCAAAACAAGAAGTTGGAGTAACCTGGCTTTCCTCATCAAGATAAATAAGTGAGCCAGGGCATGCGTCTACTGCCTCAGTTTCATAAAACTTTCCAAAGAGCGCTTTTGCGTGAAGCGCATCAGCATAGCCTTCTATCGCAAGATGATCTAAATCTTTTATTTGCGTTCGGAAATCTTCCTGTCTTTCCCTATCTGCATCTTTTAGTGGGTGATGATGAATTCCGATAAGAAGAATGCCGTGAACGTGCTGGTAAGAGGGAAGGTCATTTTTTGATATTTTGCCATTTGAAGCCATACCGATGCCCTCATCAAGCCACCCATTTGGACAAATTGTTGGATGGTATTGGGTTGTAAGGAATTAGGGTGGGTAAAAAGGCGGTTTCAAGAGGAATGGTTGTCAGGGGGATGCGGGTAGAAAAACATGCCCTCTTGAAACCTCTTTTTCACTATGAAAAGGCCGCTTGTATTTAAACTTTTCGTTTTTTGTTACTTATAAGTGATAAAATAATGGGATATTAGTTACCTTAAAATAG
>JACOVM010000037.1 GCA_016177345.1 Candidatus Woesearchaeota archaeon
ATTTCCAAGATTATGTCTCTTGTTTGGAATTTTTCTATTTTTTTTAGAAAAGCATACGCTAAAAGTATACGCTAATAATCCGGGGTTATAGTCTAGCATTCTTACTGCACAATCTGCTTCAATGTTTGCCTCCTTCGCATGAGTTGAACCACCCCGTCCTTTTTTATCATCACTTCAGCAGCTTCAGGAAATGAATTATAATTTTTTGTGCTCATGCTTGAACAGTACGCCCCTGTCCCACCACAAAGAAGAAGATCACCAATCCCTGCCTCATGAAGCTGCCGGGGTTCTCCAGTATCACCATCACCTTTCTTTACTGTCCATCGATCGCCATTCTCGCAGCAGTGCCCAACAACAAGATACTTCTTTTTCTTTCTCGACGTATCATCAATTGGAATAATTGGGATAACCACTATTGGATGTTGGCTTCCGTATAATGCCGGCCTTGTATTTTCAGTCATGCCAGAATCAATTTTGATAAATGACTGCGTATCTGTTTCAACAACATCAATGATTCTAGCAAGAATCCACCCAGTATTTGCAGTAAGAAATGTTCCAGGCTCGATTTCTAGATGAAGCCTTCTTCCTGTTTCTCGATAAAATCGATCGATTTCTTGCTTGATCGCTCTTCCACATGATTGGAGATCTGTCTGTTGCTCTCCTACAATTCTTGCAACCTTGAATCCCCCACCAAGATTTACTGTGTGAACATCTGGAAAATGTTTCACCAGGTTCAGGGTGATTCTTGCCACCTGCTGCCATACATGAGGGTCAGTGCCTGAACCAATATGAGAATGAAACCGTTCAACACGAAGCTTTTTTTCAAGAATTATCTTTTTTGCCTTGCTGAGATGCTTATGCCAGATGCCAAAACTGGACATTGAGCCTCCAACATTTACCTTAGCATGCGCACCAGACCCTTGCCCTGGATTCACCCGGATGGAAATGGCAGATGTAGGTGAAAGCTTTGCAATGACCTCCAGCTGATGAAGAGAGCACGCGTTAAAAAGAACGCCATTCCTCACAAGCTTCCTCAAATTACCGGGGAGCTCCTGAGCAGTAAGCTGGATCTTGCTGGCATCAATACCTGCTATAAGCGCACGTTCTGCCTCAAATCCAGACGAAGCATCAATATGAAGGCCAAGCTTGTCAAAGAGCTGAAGAATAACCCCGTTAGGGTTTGCCTTCATCGCATATCTTACCGTCAGCCCAAAAGCATGTGGAAACGCAAGTGCCTCACGTGCCCTATTTTCTAATGCTTGTTCGTCATACACAAAGGTGGGCGTCCCATACTCATTTGCTATAGATCGCACCTGTTCTGCAGAAGGTAGTATGCTCATTCCATAAAAGAGAGGTTCATTTTTTATATATCTTCTTCTTTTATTGTGAAATGACCGTCATTCCTGAGGTGGATGGCCACGATCGCTTTATCGGCGTGAGGTCAAGAGACGAGTTTCTTAATAGCCCGCACATCCGCCGCTGTTCCTTTCTTCTCTTATTTGACAATAAAGGAAAGACCCTTCTTCAGAAAAGAATTATAACAAAAAAGCTCTATCCCGGACTATACACGGCAGCAGTTTCTGGAACAGTAGAGGGTGATGAAACGTACGAACAAACGATCGAACGAGAAATGAAGGAGGAAATTGGCATTTCAGTTCCATACCAAGAACTGTTTAAGGTCCAGTACAGCAGCACGCTTCATAATGCATTTTGTATGGTATATCAAGCAATGTATCCTGAAACGCCTGAGCAATCATTTCTAATCCAGGAGGATGAGGTAGAATATGTTAAGTGGATTCCATTAAGCACTCTTCGATCTCTCCTTGCAGCTCAGCCAGAACTATTCACGCCCCCATTTCGCAAAGTCATGAATGCTTATTTTGATAAGGAGTTTCACCTGAATTCTAAAGATTGATAAATCGCTGAGAAGTATATTCCTTGCTGTTTTAACGCTTGTAACAGGGTATCACAAAAAATATAAACCTAATCGTACTTCTCTAGACTATGCCCCCAACTGTGGTAAAGGTGAAATGCCGAAATTGCGGGCGAGAAGCCTCTGCTGATGACTTTAAAGTTCACCATCGGCTTCGAATGGCAGTATGCCCAACGTGTTATTATGGAAAGGGATCTCCTGCAGCAACCCCCCAGCGAAGCGCTGGTGCCCTTGGGGAGGAAGAAGGGAAGCTGCGCATTGCAAAACTGAAAGAGAACCCGGTCAGGCCAGCTTATGAGGATGTTGTTGGAAGCGAGGATGTCCGCGTAAAGTGCCCAGACTGCAAGTATACCTTTCGTCATGATCCTTACCGAAAATTTCCAGCGCAATGCCCGTACTGCAATAAAGAAGTGCCAAGAGTAAGGGTTTGGTAAGGTTTGGTGAAATAGCGTATACCAAGAACAGATAATAAGGTTGAAATCTTCTCATTCTTTATGTTCTTTCATCCTTTAATAACGTTCGACTGTTAAGCCTTTGATTCTTCTGAAATGTTTCTCATTTCTTGTTACAATTGTTGAAATTCCATTGCTTAGAGCAATCCCTGCAGTCAGGCAATCGCAGTCTTCGATGGCTTCCCCTTTCTTAAGAAGGTCTGCGTTTATTTCCGCAGATTTTATGACTGCCCTGTCATCAAGTGGCAGCATACGCATAGTATCAAACAGCTGTCGAACTTCAAGAATATGGTGTGCTGAGGCATTTTTCAAGAACAAGCCTGTTAAAACCTCATAACTGTTGATTGGCGTGGTGAGCAATGGCTGGTTTGATTTGAGAATGGGGATAGTCTCCTTTCTTCCACGAAGAACATCAATGAGAAAGGTCGTGTCAAGAACTTTCATGATACTGCTTCCACCTCTCTTTTTTCAGGGCTATATTCTGCTCTTTCCTTTTTTGAAGAGCAGAATAAATAGCCTCACCCTGCTCTTCAGAGAGTATGCCAAAATAATCAATAAGCTGCTTTGCATGCTTCTTGGAAAAGAGCCTTCTGATTTCTTCAGAAAAGCTTTCATCATCAAGCTTGTTTTGGGCAAGAATGCCATACGCATCTTCGGCGATAGTAATTGTTTTTGTTGCCATAAACATATGTGTACACGTACTTGTATATAAATGTTTTGGTGGCAAATCCTTAAATAAGACTATGTATCCATATGATTTATGACATCAGCACAACCACCAAAACCATTAACCAATGTTCAGCCAGGTTATCTCAATTACCATCATTATAGCAGAGAAAAGTATGACGATGATATTGTTAGGTCTATTCCAGGCCACCAGGAACTTCATGACAAGCTAGAAGGCATCGTAAGGGATGAATTTGGCGGCCGCCCAATAAATATCCTTGAGCTTGGCCCAGGAACTGGATTGACCGCAGAGCGAGTGTTAAGGCATGTTCCAGATTCTTTGTATGTTGGCATCGATTTTTCAGACGTCATGGCGAGGCATGCCCAAGAGCGTCTTGGGAAGCCTATCATCCATGCTGATTACGCCACGTTTCCTTTTCCTCCAAGACAAGATCTTGTTCTCTCTGTCATTGGTATCCACCATCAAGGAACTGACGAGGCTAAGAAACAAGTCTTTAGAAAAGTGTATGCCAGCCTTGCTGATAATGGCCTTTTTTTGTTTGGGGACCTTATGACATTTCGTGACCAGTATACTGCGGCATTGAGCGAAGCATTGCATTACCACCATCTTGTCGCTAACGCGCAAGATGAGGAATCTCTGCGAGAATGGGCCTACCACCATAAATTCCAGAATGCTCTTGCGCCAATGGAAAACCAAATGGATTGGCTGCGAGAAATTGGATTTAAGAGCGTTGATGTTGCTTACCAGCAATTCAATACTGTGCTTCTTGTTGCGAGAAAATAAAATACGCCCCTGCGAGGATGTGAACCAAAACTCGCATCGCTTCTGTTCCAGCATCCTGTACTGTGTGTAAACACGGAGGTCGAGTTTTGCGTGGACCCCTCCCCGCTTCTATCTCGCAGCACAAAAGCATGATTCCAGGGACCTGTTGTAGACTTGGATTCGTCATTTTTTATGGGGCCCCGAACACAGTGAGGAGCCTCCGGCCACACGTCTATCTAGTTATGCCAACCCAAGACTTTTCATCAAGAGCAGTGCATTTTTTACTCGATACCACAAGATAGTTGTGCGAAGGAGAGTAAAAAATGCACTGTGGTAAACGCCCCTGCGAGGATTTGAACCCCGGCTCCAAGCTCCGCAAGCTCGTGTCCTATCCAGGCTAGACTACAGGGGCAGGATGTCCTATGTTTTGGCTGATGCTCTCTTTCTTTTGCGGTTTTGTAGAAGAGAAGCCTTTGCTTTAAATAAGTAATGGGTTGCTACCATGATTCCACTTATTGCAGTGATAATGACAAATATTGGAAGGAAAATGCCAAATGCTGTTCCAGCTACGGCTTGAACGATGATCAAACCAATCGTGATGACTTGAAGCAGGGTCACTATTTTTCCGCCGTTTGATGCAGTAAAATTCCATGGCACGCGAGCTGCGAGGCCGTACAAAGCACCCCCTGTAACGAGAATGTCCCTTGATATAATGCTCCAGTACCACCAAGGAAGATCGAACTGTGCGGCAAGTGCTGCAAAAATGAGGATCACAAATACTTTGTCTGCAAATGGATCAAGAAAAGCGCCAAGCGCATCAACCTCGTTTCTTTTTCTTGCAATATACCCATCAATGACATCAGATAGTGCAACGAAAAGGAACGAGGCAATAGCTAGAGGCCATTGGGCAGTATATACGAGCCACGCAACAACCGGTGATAAGAGTATTCTTCCAATAGTTATGCTATTAGAAAGGTTCATACCATAACGACAGCATACTTGTTTTTAAAGATGGTGGTTTGTCGTTCCATACAGGGGGTTATATTATTACATAATCTTTATATTAGTGGGTATTTCCCCTGCCATATGGGCAAAGCACAAGGATCTTCAGGATCTTCCCCCTCTAGTGAACGACATGATGTTGCTGCCTTGTGCGCAGATTATCTCCATCAAGAAAGCCCGCCATTTCTGTTCTATAACATGCCTACCGCTGCTTCGTTTGCAGGGCGTCTCGAACAAGAATATAAAGAGTTATGGAAGAGAGAGCTTGAGCTTGGCGAAATGCTCTCACGCCACCGAGATGCCATCATTGCCGAAGACGCTGACAAGGTGCGCGACAAGATTCGCCGCCTTCGCCAAAACCTTCGTTATGAGCAGTGTGATAACTCTACACGCTCATACAACAATGGTGAAGTACAGCCAAGCACCAAGACAAACATTCGAGACAGGTCTATTGATGTCGTTTGCCAATTTGGAAATCCTTCAAAGGATTACGATGAGGTGTCCTGCCATGGGGATATTATAGAACTATATTTTACTCTGCGAATGATGATGGAGTCTTCTGTTGGAGATGTTACCGTTGTCGCACCCTGGCTTCCCTACATGAGAGGGGACAAAAAATTAGAGGGCAGAGTTCCAATCGCTGCACGAGACGTTCTTGACCTTATCGAGCATGCTGCATTGGGCCACCTCAAAAAGATCATCACGTTTGACCTTCATGCTGCCCAAGAGCAAGGCTTTCTTCGAGGAAAAATAGAGCATTTAAGCGCCATGCCCTTATTTGCAAGATACGTCCTTTCAGAGCGATTTACAGACAGGTATCACTGCACCTTGGATGATCTCACTGTTGTCGCTGTTGATACTGGAGGGGTTGGAAGAGCTCACACCTATGCTGACCTGCTCGGCCTTCCGGTAGTAGTGTACGACAAGGGAAGGCCAGAGCCTGGCGTGGCAGAGGTTCGAGGAAAGGTAGGGCAAGTAGAAACGAACGTTGCTGTTATTATTGAAGACATGATTGACACGGGAGGTTCTGTTGTTAAAGTAGGTGCTGATCTTCTGGCAAATGGGGTAAAGCATGTTGTTGTGCTTGCAACGCATGGCTTGTTTAGCCCAACTCGAGACAAGAAGGATCCCACCGTGATCCTTAACTATGCTGAAGATATTCTTGAGCAGAGTGGAGTGCATGTTGTGGTTACTGACAGCATTCCACGCGATCCTGGATTTTATCGATATCAAAACAAATGGCTCGTTGACACCATTTCCCTGAGCCAGACTCTTGCAGATGCTATTCTCCAGAAGCGATTGGGATATTCGTTAAGCCAGAGTATTGCCAGGCAAGAAGCTCTTGTTCGGGAACATGCCCGTCAAAGAAAGCCAATGGAGATTGAGCCGTACCTTCTGCCAGTTCAGGGCTAAGAACGTTCATCGTTGAGAAGCTCATTGTCAAGAATATTCTCCAAGCCTCATCTGCCCTCTCTTTTGCTGAAGCAATTCCGGCTCTTGATCAATGTCCACCCCAACCTGCTTTTTTATCTTCAGCGCTATTTGCTTTCCAACGAGCGTATTGAGCGCAGTTATGTCTGCTGTTTTTACATCGCCAAGGTTTTTGATGCTATTATTAAAAAGCCGGCGCGCCCGCATTCTTCCAATGCCTTCCAGCTTGAGGAGTGCTAGAAGTTCTTCTTTCACGCCATACCTTAATCGTATTCGCGTTTTGGTAATGTCCTTTACTTGATTATGAAACCTCATGAGCTTGGCAATTTCTTCCATAGAATAGAGGAGCCACGCTGCCATGCTAAGCTTTGCGTGAACCTCACCAGGCCTGACGTCGAATGCCTCCAGCAGGAATTCTTCGTCCTTTTCTTCCATCCATTCCAGGAAGAGCAATGCTGTTTTCACGCTGTTCATATAGTCCTCATATTCTGGATCGTACAGGCTTGGCTCTGGATCAAGAACAAGATCATGATACCTTGTCAGCGCTTCTTGTATTGCCTCCCACTCTTTTGTCCTGACCTTGAGCAAAGGCCTCATTTCGAGGCGGCACGACACTGCGTGGAGGTAGGAGAATTCTTTTGGTTGGATTCGTGCTGCTCGCTTCAAGCATTCCATAAGTTCATGCGCCGTAAGCGGGTCAATGTAGAGTTCTGCAACTCTCTTTCCAAGCACTGTTGCAGAAATCTTTCCTTCAGCAAGGTCAGCCGCAGACACAAAGCCACGAAAGCCGCGGCCTGATTGTGGCATTGTATTCAAATATTGCGGCATTTGAATAAATTCATACTCTTCAAGAAGATGTAATACCTTAGTGATGATCTTCTCGAGCTGAGGCATGTCTCCGTACTGGTGCGCCCAGAAAGTTTTTTCAAAAAAAGCAAGAATTTGCCGGTTGGTTGAAACGAATTCTGTTGCGATGAGTGAAAGGAGGTACATTCGAAGCGCTGGCTCGACAGCAAGTTTGGAGTAGATCTCTTCCGGCTCGCCTAAGAGGTATCGATTGTAGATTTCATCTCGCTCTTTTTCTGTTGACGCAATCGCAATAGCCTCACCGTACGTATCGTACGATGGCCTGCCTGCTCTTCCCGCCATTTGCTGGTACTCAAGAACAGGAATCCATGACATTCCTCGAGGCCCTGAAAACCTGCGAAGGTCTCGAAGAATTGCGCGAAATGCTGGAAGGTCAACTCCTGCTGCAAGCGTGGGGGTGGCGCAGATCAGCTTGATTGTTCCATCCCTAAACCCATCCTCGACCATGTCTTTTTGCTGTTGGGCAAGCCCGGCATGATGAAATGCAACTCCCTTCCTGATGCAATACGCTAGGCGCTCGCATTGCATTGTCGGCTTGGACAGCACCTGAAGAACCTTCTCCGCAACCTCTTCTGCGCCAGGAGAAGAACTCTTTATGCGCTTTGCAATGTCTTCTGCTGACTTTTCTGCAGATCGCTTGGCATTCACAAAAACAAGAGCCTGCTTATTTCTTTCTAAGGTGTCAAACGCGAGCTTAAGAAGGGGGTTATCTGTTTCAGGAGGCATGAAATGAAGAATGATTGGCTTCTTTTTAAATGCTGTTGTTCGGCTTATCCGCTATTATTCTCTATTATTATCCAGGATTATACATCCCCCACAATTATTATAAATACGCTCAACCATAAAATAGCCATGCGTAAGTTCCTGCACTATCTCCATCTTGTTGTCGATAAGCTGATCTTCCCCTCTCTCCTAGTTATTTTGCTCCTGGTTGTTCTCGAGCTCTTTTTTCCTGCAGTCGCTGCTCCTTATCGTAATCTTATTGACGCTATCGACCTTGCAATCATTATCCTTTTTGTTATAGATCTTTCGTTTAAGTACGCCAGAGCAACATCTGTTCGTGGCTTTCTTCGCCAGTACTGGATCGAGATCATCGCAGTTATCCCTTTCTTCTTACTCTTTCGAATGGTAGAAGGCATTACAAGAGTGCTTGGCGCTGCTGGTGAAACAACAAAAGAAACCCAGCAGCTAGTGCATCTTGGAAGCGGATTATCAAAGCAGGCAGAGCATGAGCTGATTGGCACGCGGCAGGCTTTCCGCATTGGCATACGACTAGAGCAAGAGGGAAGATTGATACGATTAGCCCGCTTTCTTCGCCCGCTTCTCCGGCTTCCACGATTCTTGAAGCTTAATATCCGCGAATGGGAAAAGCGCTTTGCAGCATCGATAACCTTCTTCGAGGAGCCGTTTCATTCTCATTGGAAAAGAAAAAAGTGATAGCCTTCTTTTGTTAGGCAACAAATTCAATAAGACAATCACGGCAGAGCCGTGAACAACTAGTGATCAGCGCCACCGTACATCAGGTGAATAAACAATTCCTTTTTTCTTGCTCCTCAATTAGTGTGGAGCAAGAAAAAAGGACTCGATATTTTTATTGATAACGGTGGCGCTCTTTCTTCCCGTTCACGCCCGAACGAAGTGAGTGGCGTGATTATTCTCAACCTTATTAAACGAACAAAGATAGTGATTCAGCACTTTTCAAAAAATTTATAAAAAATCAACAATCTTTAGCTATACATTAAGTAATTAATAATAATTGGAGGCAGACATCATGAACATTAACCAATGGATTGAAAAGCACAGTGATCATTTCTATGCCATATTTCGCATCGGTGTTGGAGCGCTGTTCTTTATGTTTGGTATACAAAAGCTATTCGGGCTTTGGGGTATGCCTGGCGGCGCGGCTATTGCATGGACGCTTATCTGGTTTGCAGGCATCTTTGAATTGATGATTGGTACTGCACTTATCTTTGGTGTTCTGACCAGGCTTGCGTCATTCTTTGGCGCAGTTATGATGGCGATTGCTTACTATCTTGGGCACGTTATGACTGGAGGCTGGAATCCAACAGTGAATATGGGCATGCCTGCCCTTGTCTTTGGGCTTGCATTTCTGGCAACCTTTGCTTACGGTGCACGAACAGCAAGCGTAGAACAAAAAGTTTTTGGAAAA
>JACOVM010000002.1 GCA_016177345.1 Candidatus Woesearchaeota archaeon
GAACATCATAGCTTCTAGAACGAGGAACGTTCGCAATGTCGCTTAATTCTCCTGCTGTTGAAACACCACGAGAAAGAAGCGCTGCCCAAATTTTTACCTCGTAAAGGTTTAAGGAAAAGTACCTTCTTAGTTTGCTCAAAAATTCTTCTTTAACGATCATATTGCCCTACCCCCTCTTTTTTATCTGTTGTTGTTTTTTATTGGTGACAACGAGATCGAAACACCATATGTGCCATAGTGAAGTATGCTGTTCTCCATTTTTTATATCCCCTTTTGGAGAAGACAGCAAATGTCTGCTGTGCCTACTGAATAATAAAAATATCACTTCTATATAAAGTTTGTTAAATGTGTCTTCCCCTGTCAATCAAAACTGAATCAGAAATTTTATAAAGTTGCCGATGCTTTTTAAACAGTATGAAACAGTTGTTCGCGCGTCTTGAGCAAGCAGCTCGCCATCATCCTCAGCGAATTTTGTTTCCAGAGGGGGATGATCCTCGAATTCTTTCAGCAATCTCGTACCTTGTTAGGAGAAACTTAGTGTGCCCAATTCTTTTTGCAAAGCGGTCATCTCTTATTCGCCAATGGCCTGCTTCTTCCCCTCTCTTAAGAAAGGTTGTTGTTCTTGATCCAGGCCTGTTTGATTTCGCTCATCATCCTTCTTGCCTGTCTTATGTTCATGATTTTATTGCTATTCGTAAGAAGAAAGGAAAACCCATATCTCTTGCTCTTGCTAAAAAGCTGTTTATGGACCCGATGTATTTTGCAGTTATGATGTTAGCCTGTGGTGAAGTTGATGGAATCGTGGCCGGGGCGACATGGCCAACACCAAGAACGCTGCGCCCTGCATTTCAGATTCTTCGAAAAAAGAAGGAACTCGTATCTAGCTTTTTTTTGATGAAGCATCAAGGAGAATTCTATTTTTTTGCTGATTGTGCTATTAATGTCAACCCATCTTCAAATGATCTTGCCAGTATTGCCTTATCCACGGCGCAGTCTGCAAAGAATTTGCTCCATGTCCAGCCAAGGGTTGCCCTCCTTTCATTTTCAACTCACGGATCAACAGTTCATCCTCTTAGTGAAAAAGTGAGGGAAGCAACTGTTCTTGTTCGCAAAAAAGATCATGCTCTTCTCGTTGATGGTGAGTTGCAGGCTGATGCTGCATTAAAACCGGCAATTGGGAAATATAAGTCAAAGCTATGTTTTTTTTCAAAACCTGCAAACGTGCTTATCTTTCCAAGCCTTGAAGCCGCCAATATTGCGTATAAATTAGTGGAGTGGCTTGGCCATTACGAGGCTGTCGGCCCAATTAGCCAAAATCTTGCAAAGCCAGTGAATGACCTATCTCGAGGGTGTACTGCAGATGATATTATAAAAGTGAGCGTCATCACTGCCCTTCAAGCACAACAAGCAAACCGTTTAGGAAATTGAGGTTGAGAAAGATTGATGAGGAAGATGGAGTAGCATGATTCACACAATTCACACAACAAGGGGCATAAGCCACTTACCCTCCCAGAAATATGCGAAGAAACAGGCACGAACAGGTTTGGTAAAGCCAACTATACTCACACTGAATGTTGGCTCTTCTTCTGTCAAGTACGCTGTTTTTTCTGGAACAACTATGCTCCTTTCCGGTCTTATTGAAAAAATCCTCACGAAACCAGTTCATTATAACGGGGGAATTGGCGAGCCTGTTTCATCAGCTTCTTCTTTGATTCACCCTGCATCATACGCTGGCGCATTCCAGTATATTCTTCAGCGGCTTAACCAGGATAATATTTTAGTTGATGCTGTTGCACATCGTGTTGTTCATGGGGAGTATATCAAACAATCAACGCGTATCACCCCTGCTCTTCTTCGTGTGATCCAGCGTGCAACTGAGCTTGCCCCTCTTCATAACAAGCCAGAGCTTGAAGGGATCCGCATCGCATTGCCCCTCTTTAAAGTTCCCCATATCGCAGTATTTGACACCTCTTTTCATCAGGCTATGCCAGCAAAAGCGTACACCTATGCTATTCCCCGCTGGCTTGCTTCAAAGTACAGAATCAGAAGATATGGCTTTCATGGAATAAGCCATTCGTATGTTTTTCATGAAGCTTGCCGGATTCTGCATAAGCCGCCAAAAGCTGTGAAGATGATCACTTGCCACTTAGGAAATGGATGTTCTATTGCTGCCATTGCCGGTGGGAAAAGTGTAGATACCTCTATGGGTTATACCCCATTGGAAGGCTTAGTCATGGGAACAAGGGCTGGTGATCTTGATCCTGCTATCCCTGTGATTATGATGAAGCACCATGCCTCTTCTCCGAATAAGGTAGATGGTATCCTTAACAAGGAATCTGGATTGAAAGGGCTTTCTGGAATAAGCAATGACATTCGTGACATTCAATCTTCTTCTTCTCCTCGAGCAAAACTTGCTTTAGATGTCTTTTGCTATCGGCTTATCAAGTATATCGGTGCATACGCTGCTGCGCTCAATGGAGTGGACGCTATTGTCTTCACTGCGGGGATTGGTGAAAACTCAGCATATATTCGCGAACGAGTTATTTCTAGCTTATCATACCTGGGGGTAGTTCTTGACGGCAAAAGAAACAAATCGAATGAGCTGATTATTTCTTCACCCAAAAGCAAAGTTACTGTTTGTGTGATCCCAACAAATGAATCCTTAATGATGGCGAAAGAAACAATAAAGGTACTTGGGCTTAGGGCAAAGAAGTAGATACTCGTTCTTATACCTCCTTATTCATCCATCTTTATTTATCTCATCTATCTTATTTATTTCATTTATTATCTCATTTATATCATCTATTTATCTCATCTGATATCGTAGAATGCCAGCTATTCCCCCAAGCCCGTCAAGCCTTTTTCCACTGTCATGCATAGAGGAAATAAGGTGGACTTCTGCCTTTATCATCTCCGCCTGCTTTAAGAGCGCTTCTATGGGGGCATACCTTTTTTGTTCTCGGGCTTCTTTAATAAACATGTCGGTTATGAGGATGCATTTTGTTGCGCCGTGCTCAATGCTTCTTTTCACTTCCTGAAGTCCGTAGACTCCCAGGGTTCCTTTTGAAATTTCTGTTAGTACCTCTTCAACGAGCTTCATCTCCTTGCTAATTCTATCCTGCTGAAGAACTTGTTTCACCTCCTGGCGTTTCAAAAGCTCATTAAATGCGGTTGCATCGCTGCTTGACACGGTTGCGAGGGTCATTTTTTTGGTGAGAGGGTGGTCCTTTGCTGCTTTTTTAAAATCTTCTTTCCAGAATGCTGGGCTTGCAATAAGGATGGCATCAACTGGGGTTTGCCTATCCTGCTCTTCAAGGTAGGTAAGAATCTCCTTATAGAAAGTGTCCTGCTTATGGTGGTCGTCTCTTTTTTTAGCTACATCACCCTTTATAGTGGTTAGTACCTCGTAGCCATAAGGCTTTAGCCTGGCGATATGTGCTTCTTCACGGTCCATGACGCAAAGAAGGACAGGTGCTTGTTTTGTTTTTGCTGCTTGTTGAAGTTTATTCCAGGCATATGCTGGCCAGGGGTGTTTTTGAAAAGTAATCTTCATGTGGGGCTCAATACTAATGGTGTGGTGAGATCCCTTTGGAATGTCTTCAAAACCCTCAGCAATAGCCCCCCCAACACGAAGAAGGCTGGACTGGGTTTGTGGGGAAAAATCTATTTGTTCAACCTGGATGGTGAGGGTTACTGTCTTTTTAACAATGCTGCCGGATCGCTCCGTACTTTCTCCTATCTTTATCTTTCGTACTGTTTGGGCTTTAAGAAGGTCTCCTTTTTCAATAATCGTGCTGAGGTCCCAAAGGTCATCAAGGTGTTCTGGGATAACAGTAACCTCTCCTTTACGCGTATCAGAATGGAGGATTTTCATATGGTCTCTTGTTCTGAAAAAGGAAAACATTTATATAAAAAGCTATTCGTTTAGCAGGTATGAAATTTCCGACGATGGACGGGAAGCAGAAAGCCCAATCTGGCACTGGGGCTGCTGTTCTTGTCGTTATCATAGCTGCTCTTATTGTCTTATATATCCTCTTTTTGCCACCAGCAGACCGAGAAGCAATCCTTGAGGGGCGGGATGGGACTGGGGTTTCCGCAAACACAACTCTCCTGCTAGAGTCTCCTGGTCGGCTTGATTATCTTCCTCAAAAGGATGTGGAGCACGTGCTTCCATCGGTTAACTTGTATAGTACAACAAATGCTCTTCTTTTAGAATCCTCTCCTACAGCCTTTATTAAGAACGCTTGGCTGGATAAATCGTTTAAATCGTTGAATTTCACTGTTGATGACCCTGCTAATACAAAAAATATACTGCTCTCCTTTAGCATTCGTTCATTCCAGGGTCGGCTTATTGTTCTTCTGAACGGCCATGAGATATACAATTCTGAAATTACCTCGCTGGTCATGCCCCCTATTGAATTGCCCCAACACCTTCTTCGCGAGCAGAACTATCTTGAGATCCAGGTGTCTGGGGTTGGCGCTGCATTCTGGCGCACAAACTTTTATGATCTCGAAAATATTAAGATCACTGCTGATATCACCGATGTTTCCACTCGGGAAGCAAAGCTCTCCTTTGTGGTTACCGAGACTGAACGGAATAATGTGGTTCGCGCAAAATTGAAGTTCTTCCCTGATTGTGACCCTCTCATTGCAGGGGTTCTTAAGGTGTACATTAACAACCATGAAATTTACTCCTCTGTTCCTGATTGTGGGGTGTTAAGGCCACTGGAATTCTCTCCCCATTACTTATTGAATGGAGAGAATGTCCTCTTGTTTACCACAGATCGTGGTGCTTACCTGGTGGATAACATTAACCTAAAGTCAGAATTAAAAGAGGTGACGTTTCCAACCTTCTATTTTACGCTTGACCAGGAAGCCTTTGATGCCCTCTTAGCTGGCTCCAGAAATGTTGTGATGCATCTTGAATTTTCCAACGATGTTGATATGAAGAAAGCAGAGGTATTTATCAATGGTCATCTTCGTGGGTTTGATACGAGAGAGGTGTCCTACTCTCTTGTCCTTAATCCTTTTGTTCGCAAAGGAAATAACGTGATAGAGATTAAGCCAAAGACAACGTTGGATATTGTGAATATTCGTGTTGTTGCAGAGTAATGGTTTCAAGATGCTGATATAACAGATGCGGATATAACAATAGTTCATGCAAGTTCCTGCAAACTTGTTTACTGTTCAATTCCATTACAATTAAGTCCATTACAATTCCATCAAAAAGAGGTGTTCAATGATTCTTATTCCTAATAAGTATTTTATTCCTAATAAATATGCTAAATATTCTCTATTCTCTATTCTTCGCTCTATTTACTACACCCCTATGCAACACGTATCCCTATTCAACTCAACACGTATTCTTATTCAACATATCCCTATTCACCGTAGCTCTTTTATGAGCAGGTATCTAGGTGATTGTTCGTGACTAACAGCCATGGGCCTGGGGGTGGCATTGGGGGTGGTCAAGTAGCAGGGTCAACAGGAATCGTTCTTCTTTTCTTTCTCCTTGCAATCGTATTCCACATTTTTGATATTATCACTAAGTTTTCTTTGCCTCATTTTTGGCGCGGCCTCTTTTATTTCCTGTTTGGCCTTTTTGCTGCGTTTCTTCTCTTCCATGACATGGAAAGATATCGCGCTATCGAGCTTTGTTTAGGCATCAGCGCTATTGTTTTTTTTCTTCCTTGGATTCTTGCGATTTTAGAAGGGGGCTTTTTTGGCATTCTCGATCAGCTTCCTCTTCGTGATATTCTTGATCTTGAGGTTGTTTCCTGGCTGATCATCCTTATTCCGGTCTGGCCTTTAGTTATTGGAGTGCGATTTTTTGATGAGAGCCCGAGGCCGGTACGCTGGTTTATCATTCTTTATTTTATTCTCCTCTTTGTATGGTTCTTGTACATGGCAGTAACAACCCAGCCCTGGCTCTTTGATTCATTACAGCTGCAAAGCCTGCCAGATATTGAGCAGGAGGCACGCGGGCTATTAGGTGATATCCAGCAGGGATTCCAGCAGGCAGCAAAGTCATTCCGTTCTGCTACTGAACGGCAGATCAAGTATGCCGCAGGTGATTATTACACGGGGCAAGTAGACAAGAATGCTGAAGAGCCTCTTGGGGTGTATATTGAAAAAGTACAGCCGGCATCTCCATTTTTTTATGCTGGAGAAACAGCTATTGTGTGGGGGACATTAAAGGCGAGAACGATTGAACAAGATGTTCCTCTTCGAATAGCAGTCATGTGTAACGGCACAACTGGAGAGATGACAAAAGGAAACCCAAATTTAGTTCCACCAATTCCGCCTCAGCCAATTGCTAAACGGGGAAATACCAGCCTGAGCCCGTATAACCGGTACGTTAAAGAATTCGTTGTTGATGATTATGAGTATGCAGATTTGAGCTGCCAGTTTGACCCAGGAACATTCCTAAAAGGCTCTCGTGAAGCATCCTTTTTTGCACAGTTTGAGTTTGAAACTCATTCTTACCAGAAAGGCTATTTTATGAATCTCCAACAGCTTCGCGCGCTTCGACAGCAAAATATTGATCCCTTTGGCCAGTTTGAGGTCAAGGATAAAGCCCCAAAAACAGTATATTCAAATGGGCCGATTGAGATTGGGATGGGGCTTCGCCAGCCCTTGATTGGAATAGAGGAAGGGGCAGAGTTCCGATTAAGTGGCAGCCTCAAAAACCGTTGGAAGGGAAAAATTTTTGCCATTACTGATCTGATCATTAAAGTTCCCCCTGGGATGGAAATTGTTGAGGACAGTTGTACTGTTCGTTTGGAGAAGATAGAATGCACGTCTGCTTATAATGAGGTTTGTGAATATGGGAAGTACCCCTACTTTTATCATATAACCCAAGAATCAGATGTTCAATACACATCAAAAACAGAATCCTTTGTAACCCCCTTTGAGGTTATTAACAAAACAGTTATTACTGAAAACATTATCCGCCGTGGATTAGAGCATATGCAGGGAAAGCATATTGAGGGAGCAAGCCATGTCCCGTTCTCTTGTGATGTTCGAGTAGTTCATCCTGCAGAAGTTCTTGGGGGGGTTCCATTTAGTACCCAATACTTTAAGGTCTCTGCTGAATATCGGTACGAGCTAGAAAAGTCAACCTATCTCACGATAAAGGAAACCCCTGGGGTGGTTGTTGAATGAAAACAATGGCTAAGATAATAACCAGGATACGACGTGAAACGCATAGGCCAGTTTTTATGGCGTTTTTAACGTTATTCCTCATTCTTCTTGTCCTCGGCTCTATTCTTTTGATGACAGGCTGTCAAACCTTACGAAGCGGGAGGGGAGTGAAAGAAAGGCCATTACACACCGGAACAGAGGCGCTCTCCTTTTCATTTATTCAAGGAACGCTTCCAAAAATAGTATCTGCACCAGAGCAAGGGCACGAGGGTATACCCTTTACGTTTTCTATTACGATGGAAAACAAAGGGGCTTCTGATATCATCAATGGCTACTTTGCCTTGGCTCTAGAAGAGGGGTATCTTCAATTTAGTGAGTGGGACTTTCGGGGAGGAGACATGAACCCTCTTTCAAGCGGTGAGCGAGTAACCTTCCGCATCCAAGGAAGAACAGAAGACAACCCTTTTGGGCAACAACATGCATTCTCGGCAACCGTTGTGCCGCTCCCTCTTGGATTATTGGAGGAGCAGCACAGTAGCACGATCATCCTCACGGCGTGCTATGATTACAAAACAGCAGCCTCTGCTGAAATCTGTATTGATACTGATGTTCAAGGGTTGTATCGTGCTGAGAAGCCATGCACTGGCAAGCCTGTTCTTTTTTCAGGAGGCCAGGGAGGGCCTGTTTCTGTTACCCATATCGAGCAGACCATGGCAAGGCTTGGAGAAGACTCTCTTTCCCCCCGATTCACTATCACCGTAAAAAATGTTGGAAAAGGAGAGGTAGTCTCAAGAGAGATGATCGAAGAAGCATGCAGCTCTTCTCCATCCTCCCTTTCATTACGCTCTGAAGATATTAACCAAGTGACGCTGGAAAATGTTGCCTTCTCTGGCTTTACCCTCGAAGAAGGAGAAATCATCTGTGATACCACGAAATCCCAACTAAGAAATGGAGAGGCTAAATTTCGCTGCAGGCTCCAGCGTGGCTTAATGAGTGCAACTCAAGAAACCTATCTTACGACAATGACAGTCGAAATGTCGTATGGCTACACCCATTCCATCTCTTCACCAGTTACGCTAGAGAGGACGTTATACTAGCAGATTAATGACACTATCAGATATATACTGGCAGATTAATAAGAGATAAGAATAAGAGATAAGAGTATAGTATAATCGTATAGTCTCTTAGCGCTCACTATTTAAGCGCCATTACATACAAAGTTTATAAAAATTTATAAAAAGAAATCCTCCTAATAGGAGTGTTCCACCAATGAGTTCCATCAAAAACCTACTTGGGCAACGAAGGTACTGTATTTCTTTCCTTACTGTCATTCTTCTTGTTATTCTCGTTTCAGGGTGTCAAACTGGCGGATTTAGGCGGTCAGGCCAGGATACTCGAACATATGACTTTCACACTGGCTCTACTGGATTAGTTATGACGTTTCTCCCTGGCAATCCCCCTCCCAGGATATATGAGGGAGATTCCCTTCATCTGGTGATGGAATATGCTAATAAAGGCGCAACACCGATTGAAGGAGGGCTTTTCTATGTTAGTGGGTTTGATCCCCAGTATGTTCATCTCAGCCCGTCAGGATCAACAGGAACAGCATTTAACGCTGAAGGAAAAAGCGTGTTTAACCCCCAGGGTGAGCTTTCACAGGTGATTGAATTCACCGATCCTGCCGTAGAAATGCCACCCAATACTGATCGATTTCGGCAAATCTTCAAAGTAAGCTCTTGTTATCCTTACAAGACAGAAGCCTCTGCACAAGTCTGTGTCGACCCTGATCCCCGTGGCCTTGAAGTAGAGGATAAGGTCTGTGTGATGGGAAATATTGGGCTCAAAACCCAGGGAGCTCCCATTGCAGTGACAAGTGTCGAACAAGAAGCAGCCCGCGACCAAATCCAGTTTAAGGTTCACGTGTCAAATGTCGGGAGGGGTACGGTTCTCGCTGCTGGAGGGGGCATTGCTGCTTATTCTGGAGACATTTCCCCTTCATCATTAGGTATCCCAATTGCTAATTGCCATCGTGATTTAACCAGGGAGCAAATTGATAAGGTGTATATTCGCGCACGAGTATCCGGTCAAGAGCTGGAATGTTTTCCTCGCCTCATTCGCTTAAATCCAAGCGGGTCTGGCTTCAGCTTTTGTCGGCTCACGCTGAGCACAATGTCAACGAGGGTGCTTGATGCGTACATGACTAATCTCGATGTTGACCTTTATTATGGCTACCGAGACACGATTACTGTTCCAGTAGAAGTTCTTAAGCTGCCGGGCGGCCTGACACCGTATGGGTATCGTTGAATTTTGAGATAGTGGTGTGAATTTTGAGATAGTTGGCGGTGTGAAGTTTGGAAAGAGATTATGAAATACAGCATTATGCTATCCTATTTTTTCCTTTTTGCTTTTTTTGAATTGCTGATACCTCAAGCTCCTCGTCCTGGACGTAAGGGATTCCAAGTTTAAGCGCGGTATATGCCTTTTGAAGCTCTCGGCCTAGGTACGCAGCATGGTCTGGCCGGTCAATAATCTTTTCTCGAAGAATTGTTTGGTACACTTCAAGAGGTGTTGTTCCGACGATGGTTACTTCGATGGTATTTCGTTTCCCACAAAAGCCGACTTCTATCTGCTGCTTCTCAGGATTTGTTCGAATAAGGAAGTATCCTTTTGGGTCAAGTACAAATTCTTTAGCATCATTATACACTGCAGTAATTGTTTTTATATTGTTCTCTATGCTAACTTCAGTGGTAACAAGCTCTTCGCCCTTCTCAAGATCTTCCACCCCTATTGCGCTTACTGGGCATAGGCTTGCTGCGGCCATCATTCTTTCTGCGGTAATGCTGTCGCAGGTTATAGTAAGAATTTCTTGGTCTCCCTCCCTTTTTGATCCCTTTAAGTGGGCCCTATTTTCATCAGTCATGACAAAATGAGCAGGATCCTTTGCTGTGCACATCGCTGCCCCAATGCATTTGTCAGTATGATATACCACTTTTAGTTTTCGCGTCATACCACTTCTTCGTATGGACATTATTTTTAAGCTTTGCGATCTCCGTGGTTGAACAAAAATAAGAAAAACTTTATAAAGAGGAGTTCCTATTTCAGGGATATGTCTTCACGACTATTTCACCTTGGTTTTTTAGTTAGCCTCTTGTTGTCAGTTGTATTGCTCTCTGGGTGCGGGGGTAGGGAAGAGTCAGGTATCGATGCAACTACCCCATTTATTGGTGGGAAGAATGGTTTATCTGCAAGCTTTATTGCCGGTTCGCCACCAGATGAAGTGTTTGACAACAGTAATTTTCCATTTGGCATTACTCTCCAGCTGAAGAATCTTGGAGAAGCGCCAGTTTTGCCTGAGCGTGCTTATGTTGAAGTACTAGGCATTAACCCTATTGACTTTGGCGTGCCAAGCCAAGAATATCTGATTAGGAATTTTCCAAATAGGCTTCAGGGAGCAAGAAAGAACTTTGATGGCTCTGTCATTGATGGCGGCCAGGCGCTTGTCGAGCTTCCCTTTGGTCCTGATACCACGATTGATACCTTTCAATACGTTCCTGATCTTCACGGAAATACTCCCGTGACAATTCGAGCTGACATTTGTTATGATTACCTTACGAAGACAAGTACGAAAATCTGTATTAAGAGAAACCTTCTCGAAACAGGCCGTGCAGAATTATGCCAGATAAGTGGAGAAAAAACACCGTTTAATTCAGGAGCTCCAATTCACATCACTCAATTCCGGGAAGACCCTATTGCTTCAGACAAGATCCAGGTGAACTTTGTGATCGAACACGTTGGAGATGCAAACGATGCATTCTTCAATGTTGACGCCCCAGAAGGAGCTTGTGACGATACTATCACGAATCCAGACCGGTATGTGGTAAAAGTTATTCCAAAGACAAGGATAGGCACTGCTGTTCCAGAATGCAGTGGCTTAGAGGACACGTTCACTACAGCTGACGGTATTACTGGTGGCTACGTCCACTTGTTTGATGGGGCTCCAAGGCCTGTTGTTTGCACGGTTGATGTTGGAGAGATTGACAGCACCTTTGAGCACCTCTTTGAAGTAGATCTCGAGTACAAGTATCTTCAGTCAATTCAGAAGACTATGCTAATTAAGGATGTTGGGCTAACTGATGAGGACGAATAGGGCGAATAATTAGGAATCTCTTAACGAGTTTATTTATCATTTATTTATCAGCTATCCTTAATTTAACATTTAACTATTCTTACTATCTATTCTTACTATTCTTCCCTCTCTGTTTTTGCCCCAGCTGTTCCGGCCAGTGCCACTTTTGCCAGAAACGCTTCCAACTGGAGGTATTCGTCAGACCCCTCGCTTAATCGAAACTCGCATTCGCCGCACGCACTAATCAGCTTCATTTTAGTCCTTCCATCAATGCTCAAGTCGAGGATTTCTTTTTGGATCTGTTTGATAATATCAATGCCGGCTAACCCATAATCTACCATGGTTTTAAGGAGCATTGATCTTGCGTCGATGAATTTGTTTTGGATGGCAAGGGTGAGCATGGTTTTGATTTCTGCTGGCTTTGCCATTGATGCCATAGAAAATACGACGTCCTCATCAAGGTTACTTGTCAGGGATGCGCAGCTTTGAAGAAGATTTTCAAGCTTCCTGCAATCACCGCCGCAAGCGTCATACAATGCTTCCTTTGCCGTATCAGTAATGGTAAGCAGTTCTCGTTGTGTTATTCCTTCGAGGATCGCAAAAATTTCTTTTTTTTCCAGCGGCTTAAACCGAAACATGGCACAGCGCGATTGGATGGGGTCAATAATCTTTGATGAATAATTTGCAGAAAGGATAAACCGGGTAGTTTGCGTAAAATTTTCCATGGTTCTGCGCAATGCCTGCTGAGCTTCTCTCGTGAGCGCATCACACTCATCAAGATAAATAATCTTAAACGGTGCCTGGCCTATTGCCTTTGTCCTTGCAAAGTCTTTCACTTTGTTTCGTATAACATCAATGCCCCTCTCGTCAGAAGCGTTTAGTTCCAGAACATTATTCTTCCACTCCTCCCCGAATAGTGTTCTGGAAATAACAAGGGCCGTGGTCGTTTTTCCAACCCCTGCAGGTCCAGTAAACAACAAGTGGGGAAGATTTTTTTGCCGGACGAGCGCTTCGATGCGTTTAATGATCTCTTGCTGGCCATGGATTTCGGAGAATTCCCTTGGCCTATATTTTTCAGTCCATATCGTGAGTGTCATGAATGGGACAAATAAGGGATGGTATAAAAAGCTTGCTTAAGATGAAGCTACAGTGAGAAAGGAAGTGAAAGGAAAATAGGCCGGTAAGCTGTGCTACACAATCTCTTCTTCAGCAATAACCATAAAGTCGCCGATCGCAATAACTGCACTAAAAGGGATGAGAAAATTTCCTTGTTTATCCTTTTCGAGATCAAGCTTTAGCGTGTATGGTGTTGGATTGGTAAGGATCAAATTAATGAGCTCTCCTGACTTTGTCTCAAACATGATGTCCCCCACTTCTCCAAAGCGCTTTCCTGTTTTTGACACAACTATTTTTCCAAGAAGTTGCTTTGAAAACTTTTTGTCTTCCTCGGCTGCCACTGATTGTCCCTCACGTTATTAAGATTCTCGGTATTTCTCTTTTTACTATTGGAGAATCAGATATTGAAGTACTATTTAAATATTGTGATACTCGTTTCTTCAGGTTCTCGTCTTGTTTTCACCAATACAGTACGATTTTTTAGTTAGGTGTTTATAGTTTGGGCTTTTGGGAGCTCTATAATGAGGCCATGAATAATTGGGTCATGAATGATCAGAAAGAGGCTCGACCTGATGCTAGTGGCAGACTTTTCAAATACTACCTACTCTACCTACTCGAAAAACATTTAAATGGCCTTCCTATCGAATAAGCCATGGATATTGAGAGCAGGCTTGACCTCCTTCAGCAGGTCGGGGAAGAAATTATTACTCTTGATGACTTGCGTCACCTTCTTGAGACTAAAAAGGCACCTATCGCCTATGATGGCTTTGAGCCCTCAGGCAGAGTTCATATCGCGCAGGGTGTTCTTCGTACTATTAATGTGAACAAGGTGCTCAATGCAGGCTGTCGATTTAAGATGTGGGAGGCAGACTGGCATGCCTGGGCAAATAACAAGATGGGGGGCGATCTTGAAAGGATCCAGCTTGTTGGTAACTATCTTGTTGAGGTGTGGAAGGCATGCGGCATGAATGTTGATAAAGTGGAATTCCTCTGGGCTAATGACGCTATTGAAGACATGGACTATTGGAAAAAAGTCATGCAGGTTGCTCGCCATTCTACGCTAAATCGTGTTCTTCGCTGCAGCCAGATCATGGGAAGAACAGAACAAGAGGTATTGCAAGCCTCTCAAATATTGTATCCCTGCATGCAGGCTGCGGACATCTTTCATTTAGAAGCAGACATCTGCCAGCTTGGGATGGACCAGCGAAAAGTGAACATGCTTGCGCGAGAGATTGGGGAAAAGATCGGTTTTTGGAAGCCAGTCAGCGTCCACCACCATATGCTGATGGGGTTGGGCCAACCGCCAACAGAAGGCATGGACACGATCGAGCGAGCCATCTCCCTCAAGATGTCAAAATCAAAACCAGAAACAGCAATCTTTATGACCGATAGTGAGGAAGAAATCCAACAAAAAATGCATAAGGCGTACTGCCCAGAGAAACAGATAGAAGAAAACCCTGTTCTTGACTATGCCAAGCATCTTGTTTTTGAAACACAAAGGGAATTGCGAATCGAGCGCCCTAAGAAATTTGGAGGAGATATTACTCTAGCATCGTATCAAGAATTAACAGAGCAATACCGAAAGGGAACGCTTCATCCCCTTGATCTGAAGAAAGCAGTCGCGGATTCCATAAATAGGATGGTCGAGCCTGTTCGAAATCACTTCAAAAAAGGAAAAGCAAAGCAATTAGCGGATCAGATTGCTGCGTTTGAAATAACAAGATAATAACAAGATAATAACTTAATAATAACTTAAAATACTCTTCTCAATATTGAGACACCATGATTGAGGCACTATGAAGCTAAAGGAATTACAACAGGGTATGAAGAAAAAGGGAATAGCCTCCACCCTTCTTTTAAATCTTGATGAACAAGTATACCCTAATCTTGCTTACTTCTGTTCTTACCAAGGATTTGGTGCGATGGTTATTCCCCTCCAAGGAAGGCCAGTTCTTATTGTCCCTAAAATGGAAGAAGCGAGGGCACAAGAAACAGGCTACAGGGTTGAGGTCTACAAAACCTCTTTTTTTGACACTGTCAAAAAGCATCTGGGTAAGCCTGGGGAGCATGGGAAAATTGGGATTGATCAAAGTGCTGTCTCTCTAGCTAACTATAAGCTTCTCAAAAAAAGGATCCCTTCTCGCCAATTTTCTGACATCTCTTCTCTTTGCAGCCAACTTCGCTTGACCAAAACCCCAAATGAGCTTTCTGTTATGAAAAAAGCCTTTTTTATTGCAGATTCTATTGTTGAAGAATGTTTTTTATCACTCCGCTCGTCACCACACTTATTCCGTACGGAGCATGATATTGCTCTTTTTTTAGAAAAGAAAACGCTTGATCATGGCTGTTCTTTATCCTTTCCTGTTATTGTTGGAAGTGGAAAAGCATCTTCTGTCCCACACTATGAACCACTTCCTAAGAAGATAGCAAAAGGCTTTTGTGTTATCGATTTTGGCATCCGCTATAAAGGGTATTGCACCGACATGACGAGAACGATCTATTTTGGGAAGCCATCTAGGAAAGAGCGTGACCATTACCTCTTGCTTCAGCATGCCCAGCAGCAGACGATAGCTAAAGTGTCTGAAGGAAGGTCCTGTGCTGAGCTCCATCTGTTCTGCGAAAAGCTCCTTGGAAAGCTAAAACCCTATTTTATCCACAGCCTTGGGCATGGAGTTGGGGTTCAGGTCCATGAAGCGCCAAGCCTAAGCCCAAAATCAAAGGAGAAACTTCGAGAAGGAATGGTGTTTACTATCGAGCCAGGAATCTACTTCCCAAACAGGTATGGGATCCGCATTGAGGATACTCTTATTCTGCAAAATAATAAACCGGTTATGCTTACCTCTCTTCCAAAAGACCTTCTGACTTTTTGCTTGTGATTTTTTTTATCTTTATTATTTTTTATAATCTTTATTTCTTCAACGGCGTGGCCAGAAATCC
>JACOVM010000022.1 GCA_016177345.1 Candidatus Woesearchaeota archaeon
AAGAAGAGAAGAAAGAAGAAAAGAAAAAAGAGCAGGCAAAAAAGGAATCCAAAAAAGAAGAGCCAGCAAAAGAGGAAAAAGAGAAGGGTAAAGAAAAGGTATAAGTGAAAAGACATACGTAAAGAAACGGTGTAGGGGGCTGTAGAGAAAAGATAAGAAAAGATAAAAAGTAGGTGAGAGGATACCTAAGGGAGAATAAGGAGAATAACTTATGGTGCCTGCCTTCCCAGCACGTTCTGAATTTCCCGCGCTTTCTTCTCTCCGATCATCTCAATCTGCTGAAGGTCTTCAAGATTTGCATTCACAATGTTCTTAATGGAGCCAAATTTTGCAAGAAGCGGCTTGGCAAGCTTTGGGCCAATGCCGGGCAGGGCGGCAATGAGGTATTCTTGCTGTTCTTCCAGTGTTAGTGGCTTTTTATGATGAGCAGCATACGCATGGTCTTCGTTCTCCTGCTCGCGCTTTGCAATAACTGCAAGCATCTGTGCAGTGTCTTTTGGCGTTTTTGTCGAGATCAAAGGAATTCCATAACTAACTGTTATGGCGGCGATCATTCCTCGGACAGCATTGGGGTGGATGTTTCGCTGGCTATAGATATCCTCATCTCCCTCGACGATGATGACGGGCCGCTGGTAATATTGCTTTAGTTCCTTTATCTGCTGAAGAAGCCTGCCATCAATGATAGAATCGACAAAGTCTTTTACTGTTTTTAGCTCAACAACACAGGATTTTCCAACAACATAATCACCAACAGTAAGCCGCTTTAGCTGTATTTTAGCGCCGAGCTCCACTAAGGTCCGGATAACCCCGTTATTTTTTTCACGATCATCGATAAAGATAAAAATCTCCTTGTCAGACACGATGCCGGGCAGGAGATACTTATCGAGCTTGTTTTCTTCTCTTGATTTGAGGTGATGAAAGGTTCGCTTCAGCTCGTCAAGGTTACGGTACATGCGCTGCTCTTTGTGGTGGGCACTCCAGCGGTATCCTTCATCCCGTGTTCCTTTTGTCACAAAAATGATAACTTTGCCTTTTTCAAGGCGTCCAGTTCTGCCGCGGCGCTGGATATGCCGGATAGCACTGGGGATGGGCTCATAAAAGAATACGGCGTCGACTGCAGGAATGTCGATTCCTTCCTCGGCAACAGAGGTTGCGACAAGAATATTAAAGGCTCCGTTCCTGAAATCATCGAGCATTTCCCGCTGTTGCTTTTGGCTCAACCCAGTCATCCCTTTTTTTGCTTGGCCTACAAAAAGCCTTGGGGTTGCCCCGGGAAGTTTAGAAAGCATGTCTACAATTTGAACACCCATCTCTCTAAATTGATTAAAGATGATAATTCGCTTCTGTGGAATAAGCCTGGGAAGGGGCTCTTGATTTGATTGAACTGATTGAACTTTTTCGGGTTGGAGTTCTGAAGAGATTGCTTTTTTGAGCTCTTCGAGCTTTGCGTGTTCAATATTATTTTCCAGCGCTGTTGACGTCAGGAGAACTGCTGCCTTGAAATGATGGTCTTGCACGAGGTTCTGAACCGCCTTTACTTTCGACGTGAGCGCTTCCTGCTGAAGCTTTTGAAGATACAGGTTCAGCGTCCGAAGGCTTTGAGTTTCGAGAAGCTCTAAGGCATGCTGTACTTTCATTGCCTCTGCAGCGAGAGAAATGCACTTCAACATGTCATACGCTTTTTCACCATGAGAAATCGAGCCATGAAGCTGTGCCTGAAGCCCGAGCAATCCAACTCTTCCAAGAGAGGCTATTTTGTCTTTTTGAAGATAGCCACGAGCGCAGATATCATTAAGCTTGGAATGATAGCAGGCCTGAAGTTTTTTCCTGATAGCATCGAGCTCTGGCGGAAACTGCACAGAATGCCAGGTGAGCTTGACGTCTTGAATGTAGGGCCGAACATCAGGGTCTTGGTCTGTTCGTATCTCAACATCCTCAATACTAAGGTTTTGGCAGACCTCCGTGATCTTTTCAATATCACTTCCTGGAGAGGCAGTTAAGCCAAGAACTTTAGGGAAGGCTGCCGTGGCACAATACCGCTGAACAAGAAACGTGTACGAATAGTCACCAACTGCCCGATGAGCCTCATCAACAATAAGGAGGGAGACGTTTTCAAGCCCCACTCTTCGTGAAACCAGATCGTTTTCGATACCCTGGGGGGTGGCAAAAATAATTCTGGCATCACGCCAGAGCTGCTCTCGCTTTTCAGGCCTTACCGTGCCGGTGAACACCACCATGCTCGCCTCTTCCACGTTATCAAGATAGCGAAGAAACGTGGCATGGTGCTGGTCAACCAGGGGCTTTGTAGGGGCGAGAAAAAGGATCTTGGAATTTGGGAATTGACGGAAGCGATGAACAGCAAGCATTAAGGCAATACTGGTCTTGCCTAAGCCAGTGGGGAGCACCACGAGCACGTTCTTTTCAATACACTTGGCGAGGATGGTTTGCTGGTAAATTCGTGGTTCAAAGTCCTTTAGCATCACTTCCTCGGTAAGGTATTCTGTTATAAAATGATTGTCTCTTGCGCCAGATATAGCTATTGCACTGGGGACAGCTAAGGTCATAGGAATAATAGCAATCTCCTGGTTTATATAACAAGTGACCCCGGCTGTCCAGTGGGGAGTGGAAAAGAAAGAAAAAAGAATGAGCTACACAAAGTTAGTCCCATCTAGTAAAGTGAAATAGACTGATTGGTTCAGCACCGCAAGCGCCAGTTACTCTTTCTTCTGCAGGAATTTCAGCGGCGAAGTAATTTCCAAGGCCAGTAGCTACATTTGGTTCACAGGTGATGAGATCATCAAGTATCTCCACATCAGCAGAGGAGAGACCAGAAGCAAAACCATACCTATAAAAATCATTAGCGTATACCCTATTGTTAGGTCTTAATGATAAGCTGTGTATCGCATATGGCCCAAAAACAGTTCTTGGTGGCCCAATAAACTTATTATAATGAACTGTAGTGTCTTCTACACTGGAGTCTAGGATAAGACCAGCATGATTTTCATCAAGTTTATTTCCAAAAACAGATGTTCTTCTTGTTCCATCAAGAAGCCTGATCCCATACCTGAAATTTTTAATGTGACAATTTTGTATAGTAACACCTCCTTTTCCAGCAACTTTAATCCCTGCACCAGTGTTTGATAAACCATTACCGTTACCTAAGATCATTTTTCGGTTGCAATCAATAGTAACATAGTCTTTCGCAATAATGATTCCATCCCCACTGCATTGGCTGTAAGTTATAGGGTCAGAATCGGTAAGTCGAACAATCAAAGGGACATTGTTTCCTTCTAAGGTAGTGCCACAACTAATAGAAAAGGAGCGAGAGCCTGAAGCAGGTGGAGTTGTCGTTTGGTCTTGATTTCTTACTGGCTGTTGTGGAGTGGCACTATACGTTGGTCTTGGCGAAATTGAAGATGGTATAGATCGCTGTGCAGAACTGACTTGGCTCTGTGTTTGTGGCTGCCCGCTTCGTGCCTGCCTTCCAGAACTACCCCCCATTCCAGTTGCACAGCCAGCAATAACAACCAGGATAATGATCAAGACACTGAAGAATATAATGTCAGCTTGCAGGCTCTTTTTTTGAATACCCATCTACTTTTTTTGAGGAATTGAGATTATATAGTTTACTGTTTTACAGCTACTATCCCCATAGGTTTATAAATAGCCCTTTTTCTGGATAGGTATGGCTCTTTCACGAAGAACGTTTCTCCAGATGGCAGCAGGGATGACAGCAGGAACTCTTCTTTTGCCTGTTTTTCCAGAAGGAAGCCTCCTTGATGAGCTTCTTTTGCCACCAGCTTCTGCTCAGCCTAGCAAGAATAATCATGTTCAGGATCATGTCCAGGAGCCTGAATCGCAGCCTGCTTTTCACACCGGAGACATCATAGCGCACACCTCTCGGTCTACTCAAAGCCCCTTTATTCAGCTTGCAACAGATAGCCCCTACACTCATATGGGCATGATTGTAGAAAGAAAAGGCGGGCTTTATGTTATCGAGGCTGTTGAGCCAGTAAAGTATACAACGCTCAATGCATGGATCGCAAGAGGGGTGGACAAGAGGTTTACGGTTAAGCGCCTGCACCAACCATTATCTGGTCGCGAAGGCCATACTATCGCAGGGGTAGTTAGAGAAGCAGAACAGCATCTTGGAAAGCATTATGATCGTTTGTTTAAGCCTACTGATAAGAGGATGTACTGCTCTGAACTTGTCGCAAAGGCGTACGAGCGAGGGGCAGGCATTCATCTTGGAGAGTGGAAAACCGTTGATGACGTTATTGGCGGAGAGAAAGCAGCACTCCAGACAATTCCCAGTATCCGAAGGGAGATTCAACGGCGCTGGGGAACTTATCCTGGAGATATGAAGGTGATTACCCCAAAATCAATTATGGGATCACCTCTTCTTGATCTTGTGTATTCTACAATAGAAGCAAAGCTAAAATAAAGAGAAGAAAAAAGACGAAGGGACTACTCGCAACTTCCCTGTGTGCTGCAGTCAAGATAAAAGGCAACTTCGGTCTGATCCCCCCACTCGCCATCTTCAGGAATTACTGGAAGAATACCTTCCCATTTATTGTTGAACGCTTGTTGCCAGCTACGAACAGAGGATGAAGAGCTATCATGGTAGCCAAGCTGAACAAGACGTTCCTGAATACGTTGCTCTTGTTCTTGCTCAAACTGATTTCTATCTGTTGGAAGAACTGGCTCAATAATTCCATTTTTCAAATTTCCTAATAAGATTTGGCCGGGAGTTGCGAATGCAGAGGCGGCATCGCCTCCGAGAGCATTACTCATGCCATGAATGTTTCCAAGAAGGGAAATAAGAGCATGAAACGTTTTGCCTGCAACTCCTTCACGAGTAACCTGATCAAGAACAGCCTTATCTTTATCAGAGAGCTTTCCAAGTGCCTCTGGCGTAAGAGCCCCTCCTGCATAAGCTTTGAGATAACGTTCCAAGGCTTTAGGATCAGTGTTTTGCACCGGAAGATACGCAGCGTGCTCGCGAAGGTCTGCCCCCCCATATTCTGCGAGCATGCACACATGCCCTGCACAGCTGCGATAAGAACTATAGTCCTGGCCAGCTAGCTTATTGACGGCACCAGCCAGCATGGGATTAAGGTCGGTGAAGAACCAGCCAATATGTTCTTCAGCGTCTTTCTTTGCCCCTTCAATAATCTTTTGACTGTCAGCATTAACAAAAGAGTACATTCCCGTAATGTCACCTCGCCGCAGCGAGCTTTGATCAAAAGGCTTGTCTGTAACACCATTATGGGATGACTCTGTCACACGAACCTCTCCAGTTTCTTCCACATAAAGTATGAGCATGTGGCCTGCCTGAGCAACTTGCTGCTTGAGGTAGTCTGGTAAGAGGGCAAGCTCTTCAGCAGAGGGGGGAGGCGCTACTGCAGTTGTGAACGCACTTTGGCCAACCGTAACAATATACGCCTCTCCAATGCTGAGAGGATAGGTTGTGCCGCCAAGCTTGACGAGCTTTCGCGCACCAGCACTGTTCTTATAATTTTTCTCAAAAAAACTCTGCTCATCACCATCCTCGTTTAGCACACGAACGTGGACGGGAAGGCTAAATTGTTCAATGATTGGGGCAGCAAAATCTCTCGCGAGCCCATTATTTGTTGTACATACCCTCCCGCCAATATCTTGGCAGGCATTTCCTTGAATGTTGAGGGATAAAAAAGAGGGATCATTTAGAACAGATATTTTTCCGCCTTGCGGGAGAAGGGTGATACTTCCTGAATTGTCAAAGACAAACGCACGATCATTTTCGTCAAAGTCACCATCTGTCCGGCACTCTGGCCCTACTTGTTCTCCAAGACAAATTCGTTTCCTGGCAAAGATGTTTTGCTTCCATAAGCGAACAGCATCTTGAGTTGGAGGGGAATACTCTCCTGTTGGCTTGACTCCAACAATTCGCTGGACAAGCTCAACTGATGGGCCTTTGTCTCCAAGTTGAAGAGCATCATTCTCGGCACCAGTCTCTGGAAGGCTAAGATAGCCATGATACATTCCATCAAATGTCTCATCAAGCCTAAGCAAGTCATAAGGGGTGAAGATAACCTTGAATCCGCTTCCTTCAATATCGAGAGTATTGGAGAACTGAACTTTATTTTGCCCTACATTTTGAGCAGTATCCCTTGATGACCCTTTTCTGACAAGGGCAACATCAACTGCAATGGCGCGTACTTCTACCCCGTTTAATATGAAGCTTGACTTTTCAGCAACACGAAGGCTGCCGTCAAACTTGCTAAAATCTTGAATGGCAGCCTCTCCCTTAACAAAAACAGAGGCTGAAGATGAAACATCCGCGATAACTGCCTTGTTCAGCGTAACCTCTCCACGAGGGGGATGGAGATCTGCTATAAGGTTGGTTGGCTCTGCAAATGTGATTCCTGCAAAAGAAGTAAAAAAGCCTTGTACGACCATGGTATCATGTCCACCCACCAATCGTATACCGGCCCCATTCTCTACAGGATACCCATTCAATGAACCGCTCCGAAGGCTTAAACCAGATTCCAAGACAGAGAGATCACCAGTAAAAGAAAGAGTCTTATCAGGTATTTCAAGATGGATGACGATCTCCCCCTCAAGAATGTCGATGGCATATTGTTGTAGGGCTTGACTGGTAAAGTCGTGAATGTTGATGCTTTGGCGCTTTCCAATCAACGCTCCCTTCTTGGTAAACTCCTTGATTGTGCCAGTAAAGATGCTGATATCAATTCCTTTTGATTGAAGATAAAGAATAAACGTATCGGGGTTATCATTTACGTTCGCCACATCAGTAGTAAAATAGAGGGTGGCAAGCGCTTCTTTTGAGGGATCACTAAATGCAGCAGCGTCAAAAGATCTGATATACTTTTCCTGCTCCTCTGCAGTTAAAAGCGCAAATTGTTCTGAGGTTGGGCTTTCGATAGCCAGCAGCTGCTCTGCAGTTGGATTCTGCTCGAGAAGGCATTGGGCATCATTCTCACTGCAACCAGGATCATGAGAGGAAGAATGAACAGGTAAAGACAGTAGAAGAATACCAAAGCAGAAGAGAGAAAAAAGAGCATACCTTCTCATGCCTGTTGAAGGGTATCTTCTCAACTGTAATCTGTGGCGGGTCATGGTGGTGTTCCTCATGAGGTGATCGTGAGCTCTCCTGTTCTCGTTACGATATCGCTTTGTGTTTCAGCGGTAATCGTAAACAGGTGAATCCCTATCTGTTCCTGGGTTGGTATCATATCGATGGTTCCCGTCTCTCCATTGATGGAAAAGAGGCCACTATCATCAGAAAAGCGGATTGGAACTCCTGCGGTAGCTTGAACAGGATAATGAAATGGAATTCCAACTCTTGCAGTAAGAGGAAGAATGTCTGGCATGATAATATCAGAAGTTGGCTGTATAGAGAACTTATGAGCAAAGGCAAAGCCTTGGCCAGAAACAGGATCAACGAGGGTATAAACAACAATAAATGATTGGTTGTTGCTTATTTCATGACTCTCAATAAGCAGAGAGGTCTCCTTCATCAGCTGAAGCAGGCAGTCAACACATTGCACACTTCCATAACGAGTCTGCCCTGTAGTAATTTTTCGTGCAACCTGGTGCATGGTAAATAAGGGGGTTGGCACTGCAATGCTCAATACCTCTTCTTTTCTAGTAGTATCTTCTCCAATGATGGTAATCGGGATTGAAATCAAGGCTGTAACGCTATCTTCTTGAATAGTAACATGGGCAGCAAGAGACTCAAGATCAACGACAACCCCTTCAACAGTTGTACTTTCTGAAAAGCAGGGTGGTGCTAGTAGTGAGAGGCCTGCCTCAAGTTCTGTTTCTAATATTGCTTGATCAGGAATAAATTGTTCTCCATCAATAATATAATAAGGAACGAGAACAGACCGGTTTGAGCCAAGGAGGGTGTATTGCAATGCCGGGCTTGGAAAACCTGTAAAGCCCCCTTGAAGAGAGGACAGCTTAACAAGGCTGTGAAGAGTGTCCTCCAGGCAGAGCTTCTGATAGAGAAAGGTTTCATCCGAAGAAGATGGCCCGATAGGAGATGGAGAAGATGGGAAAAAATACACCATGCTCGCTACCCCAATAATAAGAAGGACACCTAGAACAATAAATAACGTGGCTTGGCCTTTTAGGTGTTGAACATTCATCTGAAATTCTTCACTGTTATTTTTTATAAATTGATTGGTCAACGCGTTTATAAGTTCGTTTATAAACCAAGACCCTAAAGCAATTTTGTTACTACTTTTAAAAGACAAAAAATAGAAAGGTTTATA